>CAYOEW010000056.1:0-1645 GCA_964403245.1 uncultured Lachnospiraceae bacterium | reverse complement strand
TTGTTTTGAGTTCGTCATAAAGTCTTTGAAGACCATGCTCCTCAACTATTTTTTTGCAAGTCTCGCGAAACTCCTTGTTTTGAGGGCAAGAAGAATAGTCATATCCTTCAATCAAACCCTTTATGAAAAGCCCAGTCCCGCCAACAATAATTGGCGTTTTCTTCCTTTGTTTTATATCAATTATTGTTTGTTTTGTGAGGTCTGAAAACTCGCCCGCAGAAAATCCCTCAAAGCAGGATTTTATGTCAATCATATGATGAACAACTCCACATGCTTCGTCTTCTGTCACCTTTGCACTGCCAATGTTGAGCTCGCGATAAACTTGAATTGAATCGCCAGAAATCACTTCGCCATCAAACCTTTTTGCGATTTCAATCCCAATTGCAGTTTTTCCGCTCGCAGTTGGTCCAACAACACAAATTGTTTTCATCACACAATCCTTTTAAACCATTTCTCAATGTCTGTTTTTGTGAGTTTGATTATGATTGGGCGTCCATGTGGACAAAGCAAAGTTGTGTTGTTTTCAAAAAGGGCGTCAATCAAATATTTGATTTCATCATTTGAAAGTTTGTTGCCTGCTTTCACTGAATTTTTGCAAGCTTTTTGACAAAGGTCATCTTTTATGAAGTTGAGAGGTTTGTTGACAAAAGTATTGAGGTTTTTGAAAATGTCTTGAAAATATTCGTTAATATTTTTGCCAGAAAGAACAAAAGGAACTTCATAAACTCTATAACAACCTTTTCCAAATTCTTCGATTTTGAAACCAATTTCTTCAAAAATATGTTTGAATTCAATCAAAAAGTTTTCTTCTTGGCTGTTTACATTGATTACAATTGGAATTGTCACCTCTTGACTGAGTCCAGACAAATCATTCATTCTTTGCTTGAGTTTTTCATAATTCAGTCGTTCATGTGCTGCGTGTTGGTCAACGAGATATATGTCATTGCCCTTTTGCAACAAAATGTATGTGTCAAAAAGTGTGCAAATGATTTTTGGGGATTCTTCAACTGAAAATAATACATCTTGTTTATACGATGATTTTTCTTCTCCTTGAACTTGATTAAGAATAATTTCACTGAGCATGCTTGTTTTGCTGTTGAAATTCAAATCAACTTCATTCTGTGATTGAGATTGTGGATTGAAACTGACACCTTCATTTGTGTCAAGTGTGATTTTTCCAACTGAAGGCGCAGAAAATTTTATGTAATAATCATCTTTTTCTGTGGCACCCATGTTCAAAGGAATTTCAGGTGTTGTTGTGAAGTTTGTTTTGCGCAGAGCGTGAAAACATGCACTATTAAATAATGAAAAAATTTCACTGGAATTTTCAAATTTGACTTCAAGTTTGTTTGGATGAACATTGACATCAATTTCATCATATGGCATTTCCAAGCACAAAACGTATAGCGGGAATTTTCCTTTCATCAAGAAGTCTTCATACACGTTTGCTATGGAACTTGAAACCATATAGTTGACAACATATCTGCCGTTCACAATGAGTGTCTGATATGTCCTGTTTGCTTTTGCAATTTCTGGCCTTGATATATATCCAAAAAGGCGAGCAGAGCCTTTGTTCTCTTTGACCTCAATGAGGTCTTTTTCAATGTCCTCGCCATATATATCGCAAATTGCAGTTTTTAGGTCT
>CAYOEW010000055.1:0-1689 GCA_964403245.1 uncultured Lachnospiraceae bacterium | reverse complement strand
TTTAAAATATATTTGTTTGACAATATTGTTTTTTAATGTTAATCTAAAAATCATGAAAAAAGATGTGTTTTTTGACAAAACAAGAAGAGTATTTCGCAAAATTGGAGATTTTTTGGATTCCCTAATTTTTCCGAGTGACATAAAATGTATTTTTTGCGGTTGCGACATACCAAATTTCAAAGAAAAACCATATTGTTTGGATTGTGAAAAATCTTTGCCCTTAAACAATTCAAATCGTTGTTTGATTTGTGCTGAACCTATTGAAAACGAAGCAACCATTTGCGATAATTGTCAAACCCATAAAAGATTTTTCAAAAAGGCTTTTTGCCCATTTCTATATCAAAATCAAGTTAGAAAAACAATTCTTGCATACAAGGACAGCAATCAACGATATTTAGCAAAAGCTTTTGCATCTCTAATTGCAAAAGAAATTAAACAATCAAAAATTGAGATTGATTTCATCACTTTTATTCCTCTTACTCCAAAAAAAGAGAAACAAAGAACTTTCAATCAATCAAAATTGTTGGCCGTCGAATTGTCAAAAATTTTAAATATTGAAGTTGTTTCTGTTTTTGAGAAGACAAAAGACGAGAAAGCACAAAAATTGTCAAGTTTCAAAGAAAGACAAGAAAAAATGAAAGGGTTGTATGTGTTGAAACCAAACATAAAACTAAAAAAAGACCAATCAATTTTGATTGTCGATGATGTGATCACAACTTGTGCAACGGTAAATTATTGTTCTGGGCTGATTTCAAACAAAGTTAAAGATGTTTATGTCTGTGCCATTGCCAGAAACAAATTAAGACAAAAATAAAACACACAAATTAGTGTGCTTTATTTTTTTACATTACTCTTTTTCGCTTGGTTCGTCTTTTTTGTTAACATCATTCAAACTGGCAATAGTGTTTGATATTATTCCAATCAAACCACAAACAAAAGCTGCAGAAACTATAATTATCCAGCCTGGATGCCACCAACCTATTGTTGCACCAAGAATCAAAAATACGATCAATGCCACAAGCATCAAAATTCCACAAATAGCATCACATATAATTTGACCTTTTGTTTTCTTTTTTTCCATATTACCCTCCTTTTATTTTTTTATGATTTCATATCCTTCGCGAGTATCCTTAATTTCAAATCCTAAATTTGAAATTTGTTGCCTAATTAAATCAGCCTTTGAAAAATCTTTGTTTTTCTTTGCCAACCATCTTTGTTCAGCCAAATTCTGAATATCTTGAGGAATACTATCAGTTTCTTCGTCTAGATTCAGTCCCAAAACTTGATTAAATTTCAAGAAAGAGTTGTAAACATCAACACTTCTAGGTTCTTTCAACATTTTTTGAACAACAGCAATAGCTCTTGGCATATTGAGATCATCATTTATGCTTTCTAAAAATTCTTTTTCATATGATGAAGTATCAACATGTTCATTTCCTGATTTATGTTCTTTTACCAAATTTTTTATTGTTTTTAACGTGCTTTTTGCCATTTCAAGAGAGTCAAAAGTGAAATTTTGCTGTTTTGAATAATGTGCCATAAAGTAGAAAAATCTAAACACTTCGGCATCATACCCTTTTTCTTTAAGGTCGGCAAGAGTGTAGAGATTTCCTAGACTTTTGCTCATTTTTCCACCATTTATCTGCAAAAATTCAAGATGTAACCACATGTTGACAACTTGATGTCCAT
>CAYOEW010000054.1:0-2351 GCA_964403245.1 uncultured Lachnospiraceae bacterium | reverse complement strand
GACGGATATGTAATCGTCTGATTTGCGCGAGCAACAGTGATTGTTCCGTCTTCAAGTGGTTGACGCAAAGTTTCAATCAACGAGCGGTTATATTCCGGAAATTCGTCCAAATAAAGCACTCCATTGTGTGCAAGGCTGATTTCACCAGGTTTGCTGTGCATTCCGCCACCCGTCATACTGATTGTTGTTGCGGTATGATGTGGAGTTCGGAATGGTCTTTGCGACACAATTCCTTCCTTCAAATCAAGTTCGCCGGCAATCGAATGAATTTTTGTAACTTCAAGTGCTTCTTCAAAAGTCAAATCAGGCAAAATTCCCGAAAAACATTTTGCAAGCATACTCTTTCCACTTCCCGGTGGGCCAATCATGAGCACATTATGTCCACCGGCAGCGGCAATTTCAAGGGCTCTTTTTGCTGACGCCTGCCCTTTTACATTTTCAAAATCAAGTTTGTTTGAAACGTTTTTGATGACATCTTCATAGGTCTTAATCTCAATTGGAGAAACATTTTCCTCAATTTCATCATTCAAAAATCCAACAACTTCGCGAAGGGTCGAGAAGGAATATATCTCCATTCCAGAAATAAATCTTGCTTCTTCAGAGTTTTCTTTTGGAACAATGATTTTCTTGAAACCCATTGCGCGTGCACTTATCAAAATTGGAAGCACCCCGCGAACCTTTTTGATTGAGCCATCAAGCGAAAGTTCACCAATATAGATGAAATCCTTATATTTTTTTGAGGTGATTTGTTCAGATGCTGACAAAATCCCAACAGCAATCCCAAGGTCATAAAGTGGACCTTCTTTTTTCACATCTGCTGGCGCAAGATTGATTGTGTAGTGTTTGACAGGATATTCAAATCCAGAGTTTCTGATTGCAGACTTCACTCTCTCTTTTGCTTCTTTAACGGCTGTGTCGCCAAGTCCCACAATGTCAAAATGAGGCACTCCGCCAACAATATCCGTTTCAATTGTTGTCAGAAAACCTTCAATTCCATTAAGACCAAAACTTTTAACTTTTGATAACATATTTTCTCCCAAACTATACGGTCAGTATATCAAAAAACTGCCCATAACTGCAAACGATTACACAAAAAAACAAGCCTCTTTTTTGAGGCTTGCTTTCACATCCAAATCATTCCAAACAAAAATGCCATTGCAACTGCAAAACAAAACGCAATCACGCACCACTTGATGATTTTTTCTTTCAAAACTTTCTTATTGAAGTCCTTCAAATATGCTTTCTCATTTTGATTGAAATTTTCCTGCGAAATTTGTGTTTTGTTGATTTTGTTTGCCCTATACAACTTGAACTTTTCTTCCAATTCCAGCTTGAAATCTGTGAAATATTTGTAAATCAGCCATACTCCCCAAAAAACTGCCAGAAGAAGAAGAACTGAAAGGACAAAATAAGCAAAGCCTGTCCAAACTTTGTTCAAAAGTGCAAAAACTGCTGTGAGTACCACCAAAACGATGGTGACGATATATGGAAGTTTGCTCATTTGTGTTTCCTTTTTGTGTTTTTTTAAATCATTGCGAAAATGTAAATTACAACGATGACAACTGTTGCAACAAGCCAGCAGATAAGCCACCAAATGTTGCGTTTATTCCAGCCTGCGCCTCTTTTTCTCATTGTCCAATAGAACCCAAGCCAGATGCAGATGATGTATGCCAAGCATTCACCAATTGCCTGAAAAGCACTTGCGACAGATGGAGTGTGTTCTTGGAAAGCGAGTCTGAAAATAAGCGCAATCGCAATGAACGCAATCGCAAAATATGCCACACAGTCCAAAATTTTGGTTGAGGACCAAGTTCTTGGTTGTCTTTGCTTTTTCTCTTTCTTTGCCATATTTTTCTCCTTTATTTTTGATATGTTTTCTCAAACTTTTGGGTTAAAATTTCTTATTTTGCAGTTTCCGTAAATCTTGATTCTCTGATGACATTAACCTTGATTTGTCCAGGATATTGCATTTCATTTTCAATTTTTGAAGCGATTTCTTTTGCCATAAACATTGCTTCACTGTCAGAAATTTGTTCTGGTTTCACGATGATTCTGACTTCTCTGCCCGCCTGAACAGCGAAGGATTTGTCAACACCCTTAAATCCATTTGCAATTTCTTCAAGTTGTTGCAAACGTTTGATATAGTTTTCAAAACTATCTCTTCTTGCACCCGGTCTTGAACTTGAAATTGCGTCCGCAACCTGAACAATAACCGCTTCAATTGTTTTGAATTCAACATTGAAGTGGTGTGCTTCAATACAGTGAATTACGGCTTCATTTTCACCGCATTTCTTTGCAAGTTCAACACCAATTTGAACGTGAGTTCCTTCAAGTTCATGGTCAAGAGCCTT
>CAYOEW010000053.1:0-2362 GCA_964403245.1 uncultured Lachnospiraceae bacterium | reverse complement strand
GGTGACACTCACTTCCGGGACGGCTTATTGGTTTAAGGTTGAGCCAATCAGGTGGAGAATAACCGCAGAAGGTGTCACAGTTCCACCTACAACTTGGAAAAATTTTGGAAAAACAAACACCAACTTTAAGGTTGTCAGCGACAGGGTTATTTCATGGAGTTACTACTCAGGCAATTCCACTCTTTCACCGGAATTTCCATTTCCAAACACTGCATTGATAAATGCTTATATGCAGATTAAAAATCTCAATTTTAGTGCAACTGGAACTTATCAAATTGATAGAGTTGGGTTAACGGGTCAGCAAGAAAAAGTGAACAAAGATAATTCTTACAGTTCAAGTAATCCGATTGCTGTGTCATTGGAAGAACTTGAATCATGTCTTGCAGATAACAGAGCAAAAGCAAGCGATTTGATTTGCGCAATTGCCGGAATTGACACAAATGATTACTGTGAATATTGGACAAGAGATATGTATTCAAACACAAGTGCATATCGAATTGACGCAAATGGAAAAGAACAAATTTCTTGGATAACAAATTCCTATGGCGTAAGGTTTACAATGACAATGACCGAAGGTCAGGCGCTTGGAACATCATCTTCATATTATACTTAATCTGGGAGTTATGAAAAAATAAAAAACACTCCAAACGGGGTGTTTTTTGTTTGTAAAATTGTCAGTTGGTCTGTAAGCCGAGTTCTGTATTGGATGGTCATCTTTCCAGACTTGTCGTCACCAACAAGTTCAAGCGGTATTATTGCTTCCGCGCGAAAGAACACGCATATGCGAAAGACTTAACCTTGCATCGAGTGGGGTTTACAGGGACAGGTGTTGTTGCCAACATCTCGGTGGGCTCTTACCCCACCTTTCCACCATCACCAAATCGAAATTTGGCAGTCTATTTCTGTTGCACTTTCCTTGAAGTCGCCTTCACCAGCCGTTAACTGGCACTCTGTTCTTTTGATGCTCGGACTTTCCTCTCTGTGCTCACTACAAGCACACAGCGACCATCTGGCCAACTGACCCTGAAATTATATCACATCTTTTGTGTTTTTGCAACCGCTTGCAGGCGAATTGTTCGGTTTGTTTGTTTTTTGTGTGTGATTGCTCGCAATTTGATGAGTTTATTTCTCCTTTTTTGGCAATAATTGGTTGTATGAAAAAGAAAGATTACATTGAAAGAGCAAAACAATCAATCATAAATCGTATCCGCTTTCACGCGCCAGTCGTCTTTGATGACAATGTTGACAGACGCGTGTTGTTTGAAAATGGGGTGAACCTTGATTTTCCAATCTTCAAATTTGACAAGGTGTTGAACAAGCGTCTTGCGAAAGCGTTTGAGTTGGCGGGGCGTGAGGAAAAATTTAATCTTGTTGTGTCAACAAAAAGTTTGGGGCGTGAGAAGTTGAATTTGCCAAATATGGTGGTTTATAGCCCGCAAAACAGCCCTTCTTCATTCTTGGAAATGATAAACAAACTCAACATAAACTATCCATCTTCGTCAAACTATGAACTTAAATTTCAGGAAAAATTTTTCAAAATCAATGGCGAAATTCTTAATCCACATTATGACGAATTTGTGCTGAAATCATCAGTTATGAAAGAAAAAATCTGGGTGCAATATCGCGAATTTGTGCTCAATGGAAGCAATTTTTTTGTCAAAATGAAGAATATGGACGAAAAAGAGCGGGAAGTTGAAGTGGAACTTAATATTCCGCTTGAAAAGGGGTATTTTTACTTCAAAAAACAACCCAAATGTGTGCTTGTTGAAAATCTTTTGACAAAACAAAAGTTCTTTTTCAATTATGTTTGCCGAAATGCAAAATTCTGCTTTTCATCTGTTGACGGGCTGGAAAATTCGGTGTTTTGTTGCATCAACGCAAGGGTGAAAATGAAAATCTTGCCAAAAGAAGAAAAATTCGTCTTTTTTAATTTCTCGCAAGCAAAAATTTCGCTTTCAAAACAGAGGGAATTTGAAGAATTTGAGAAAATTTCAAAAAACAAATCATGTGAAATTTTTGATGTGAAAATTAAGACAAAAAATCCGAAATTTGACCTGTTTTTTAACAAAACTCTTCCACAAAAAATTTGGATTAACTGGCTTTCTGGGAAATTTGATGAAAAATTGGAAGAAAAATATCTTTCGCTCAAAAGACTCTTTGTCAGGGGGACGGAAAAATTATCCTTTGTGAATTTCGCCGAAATTGGACTCAAAGAAATTGGAATTTTTAACGGAAAATATTACAAAAAGATTTTTTACATCCAAAATTCTCACAAATTTGTCAAGATTGGAAAGACTTGTTTTTATAATGTTGACGCCTTACAAAAATCATCTCTTCAAGAAAAAGAACCGATTGTTATTTC
>CAYOEW010000052.1:0-3202 GCA_964403245.1 uncultured Lachnospiraceae bacterium | reverse complement strand
ATTTGCATATGTTCAATCTTTCTTTTTGGTTTGGGGTGGTATTTTGTTGGGCTTTCCACATTTGAAGTCACTGCTCCCAATCAAATTTGCCATGTTGAAGGAAGAGTTTCTGATGAAATTGCAAAGAAATCATACAAAGATTATGCTGTGTTGGACAGTGTGAAAATTGATGGAACGGACAGTGCAAATTTGTATCTTACAATTGAAAAAAGTGGAGAATCAACTCTCTCTGCGGGAGATGTGATTGAGTTTGACGGATATGTCACAAAGAGCAAATTGTTTGAACTTGGATCAATGAATTTGACTTATTATCGCAACAAAACGCCATATGCTTGCACTGTTGAGATGAGTGACATTTCATTTAAATCAAATCGTTTGAGATTTGACGAAAAAATCAGATTGAATGTGAAATACAAACTTATTGAGTGTATGGGTGAAACCAATGGTGCGACCGCATATGCTGTTTTGTTCGGAAGTAAATCAGATGTTGATGGGGATGTGAAAAGCGCATACAAATCCGCGGGTATTCTTCATGTTCTCACCGTCAGTGGACTTCATATTGGTTTTCTGATTATGATGCTGGGCTATTTTTTGAAAAAATGTCGCATACGCGGGTTTTGGAATTTTCTTGTTTGTGCAATTGTGTTGTTGTGCTATGCATATCTTTGCGGGTTTGCGCCATCTGTTGTGAGAGCAGGAATAATGGGACTTGTGCTTTTGGCATCAAAACTCACCGGAAAATGTTATGACAATCTCAATTCAATTGGTTTTTCTGGGATTATCATCCTGCTTTTCAGTCCACTTTCGGCGCTGGATATTGGATTTTTGATGAGTTATTTTTGCGTGATTGGCATTGCTGTTGTCATGCCAACTCTTTCAAAACTTTTTGGCAAAATTTTCCCAAAAGCAATTGCTGAAAGTTTTGCGGTGTCAATTTCTGCAGGATTGGGTGTCATCCCATTTTGTGCAAACATGTATTCAGTGCAAAATTTGCTTTCTTTCATTGTAAATCTGATTGTTATTCCATTTTTTGGAGTTCTCTATCCACTTTTGTTTGTCAGCACAATCATTTGCACTTTAATTTCAGCCCCATTTATGTCATTTTTGCTTAAAATATGTGGATTTGGGTTTGATTTTATCTATAAAATTGCCGATTTTTTCGCGAATACTCATTTGAAACTGAATTTGGAACCAATCAACATTCTTTTGGTTGCACTTTTCTTTGTTTTTCTGTTTTTCATTGGAAGATTTTTCATGACTTCAAAAAGAGTGAAGACTGCATGTTGCTCTGTGGTGATTGCCTTGATGATTGTGACCGCGGGAATTTTGCAAATTCCTGTTCAAAACAACACATCGATTTCTTATTGTTTCAGTTACACCAATCAAGCTGTGCTCTTCAAAGACAAAACGGGCGAAAGTGTTTTTGTGGACAGTTTGTCCAGTTCGTTTAACAATAATCTTATGAAAGCGCAAAGGACACAAGCAAAATATATGTTTGTGCTTAATTCAAACACTTTAATTTC
Source organism: uncultured Lachnospiraceae bacterium (assembly GCA_964403245.1). Lineage (GTDB taxonomy): Bacteria > Bacillota > Clostridia > Christensenellales > UBA1242 > Caccovivens. The sequence goes on along the minus strand of CAYOEW010000052.1, from coordinate 1,679 downwards.
AGATATCAGAGACAGTGGGATAAAAAATATTATTTCATGTGGCAATTCGCAAGAATATGCCGAAGAAATTGTTGTTGAAACAAACAAAGAAATAAGTGTTGGAAATTTCGTATTCAAATACATCTCTTTTGACAACTTTTTGCTCGGTTTGGAAGTGAAATTTGATGATATTTCTGTTTTATTGTTGTCCAAAAAAGCAGAAAAAGCATTAAATGCCGGCGCGCAAGTTGGGAGATATGATTTTGTGATTTTTGACAAACAAAACAATCTTGCTTCATATTTCTTTGACAGCAAAATTTTATTGGGGTATTATGATAGTGGTTACTTGAATGGAACTTATGAGAAATATGGAAATGTTTGTTGCGAAATTAAAAATAATAATTATAATTGGAGGTGTTTGGATTGAAAACGTTAAAAACAAGACTACAAAAAAAGATTGAACCATGTTACTTGGTTCAGGGGGAAGATATTTTGCTCTATGACAAGGCATTGGAACTTGTCAAAAGTGCATGTAATGTGAAGATTGAAGACTTCAATTTGCTTTCTTTTGATGATGACACCTTCAACGAAAACTCGGTGATTGATGCATGCCAAACGCTTCCGATTGGAAGTGACAAAAAAATTGTAATTCTCAAAAATATCACCAAATTTACCGCAAATTTCAAAGAAAAATTAAAAAAATACCTAAAAAATCCAGTTGAAAGCACATGTTTGATTATTTTTGATTTTTTCAACAAATTTGATTTTATCATCAGTGAAAAGATAAGCGCAAAGAGATTGGATGACAAAAGTTTGCAAGATATCATCACATCAACGCTCAAATCTCACAACAAGACAATAACATCTGATGCTTGCCAAAATTTGATTGAAGCATGTTGCAATTATTATTCCCTTGTCAAAAACGAACTTGACAAACTTATTTCGTCTGATGAAATTGAAATAAATGCAAAAATTGTCGAAAATTTGGTGTGCAAACAGACGGAATTTACTGTTTTTGAACTTACTGATGCTCTTTCAAAAAGGGATGCGGAAAAATCAATTTCTTTGTTGAATTTGATGCCAAAAGACACAAAAACATTTGCTTTGGTGTTAAATCATTTCAGAAGGTTGTTTTTTGTGGCAATTTCTGACTTGACAGACAAAGAACTTTCTGAACTTTTGTCAGTCAAAGAGTTTGCAATCATGAAAGCGCGCTCACTTTCAAGAAATTTTACAAAACTTCAACTTAAAAACATTTATGAAATGTTGAATGATGTTGATTTTTACATAAAAAATGGACAAATGCAAATTGAAAATGCGCTATATTATTTGATTTTTGGCATACTTTACTGCTAAAATAAACAAAAAAGGAAGAAAAAACAATGGATTTGGACGAAATTAAGCAAGAATTTTTGGAAATTTATTATGATTGCATTGAAAGAGATGGAAGTGAAGAATTGTTGAATTATCTCGAAAAAACAGATTTTTTCACTGCACCTGCATCTGCAAAAAATCATTCAAACTTTGAAGGTGGACTTTGTTTGCACAGCATAAATGTCTATAAAAGATTTTTGAAACTGATTCAGGGTGAATATGGCGAAAATTGGGAAGAGAAAATTTCTCCAGAAAGTGTGGCAATAATCGCACTTTTGCATGATATTTGCAAAGTTAATTTCTATAAACAAGAAATGAGAAATGTC
>CAYOEW010000051.1:0-3226 GCA_964403245.1 uncultured Lachnospiraceae bacterium | reverse complement strand
TAACGTTGACGCCTTGCAAAAATCATCCCTTCAAGAAAAAGAACCGATTGTTATTTCGTTTGGAAACTGAAAAAATATTTAAATTTTTTTAACTAAATTGCTTGCAGTATATTCGAAGTTTTGATATAATGTTTGTGTTTATGGGAAATGCAACAAGAATTCCTCTTGCTGAACGCATGAGAGCGACCAATTTTGATGAGTTTGTTGGACAAGAACATATTGTCGGAAAAAACAAACTGCTTTATCGCGCAATTTCCACCGGAACGGTTGGGAGTTGCATCTTTTTTGGCCCACCGGGAACAGGAAAGACCACTCTTGCTGGAATTATTGCAAAAAGTCTGAATGCAAACATTGAAAAACTCAACGCAGTGTCAAGCGGGGTGTCAGACGCAAAGGAAATCATTGCAAGAGCAAGAACCCAAAAACAGATGTTTGGACAGGATACATATCTCCTTTTGGATGAATGCCACAGATGGAGCAAGGCACAAAGTGATTGTGTTTTGCAGGCAATTGAAGAAGGAAGCATATATTTCATCGGCTCGACCACCGAAAATCCATACACAAGCATGACGCGTGCGATTGTGTCGCGTTGTAGTGTGTTTGAGTTCAAGAAAGTCACCGAAAAAGATGTGAAAAAGGTGCTCCAACGTGCACTTACTGACAAAGAAAAAGGTTTGGGAGATTTCAAGACAAAAGTTGACGATGACGCACTTTCATATCTTGCATTCGCTTGCAACGGAGATGTAAGAAACGCTCTTAACAGCCTTGAACTTGCTGTGCTTTCCACAAAGGTGTCAAAGGACAAATTCATACATATCGACAAACAGACGATGGCAGAGTGCTTGAACAAAAGACCACTTTCCATTGATGAAAACATGTATTATGACTATCTGTCAGCCTTTTGCAAGAGTTTGCGTGGCTCTGACACAGATGCGGCACTTTATTATGCTCACAGGCTCATCAAGGCGGGAATTCAGCCGGAAATTATTGCAAGAAGAATGATTGCCCACGCATCTGAAGATGTTGGAATGGCGGACAGTAACGCACTTTTGCTTGCCACTTGCGCACTTTATTCTTGCGAAAAGTTGGGAGTTCCAGAGTGTTTGCTTACAATTTCGCACGCAATCATCTATATCTGCGAAGCGGAAAAATCAAACAGTGTCATCAAGGCGATGAGTTTGGCGATGGAAGATGCGGAAAACGAAAGAGAAGATGTCGTTCCAAATCATCTGAAAAACCACCCAAGCACAAACAAGGATGGACATGGGAAATATAAATATCCGCACGATTATGGCGGTTATGTTGACCAACAATACTTGCCGGACAAGTTAAGGGACAGGATATATTATCAGCCAAGTTCAAATGGCAAAGAAAAAAACTTGATAAGAAAAAAATTTAGAAACAAAAAGGATTAAAAAATTATGTTTGGAAACAGAGCGGACGGAAAAAAAGTTAAAGACCTTCAAATCATCGACAAGGCGATTGCATATTTCATGCCAACGAGAATTGACGCTGTCAATTTGTATGAACAGGCGATTGTTTGTGACGAAATTGACAAATTTATCTTGGAAGAAAAGAAAAACACAGGAGTTCATTACACCTACACAGACATCTTTCTTGCTGCTTGCGTGAGAATGCTCTATCAAAGACCAAGAACAAACTGGTTTGTCAATGACTGCGTGCTTTATAAGAGAAAATACATCGCAATCTCAATCAGCGTCAAAAACAAACTTACAGATGACGGCGAAGAAATCACACTCAAAATGTTCTTCAAAGGAAACGAAAGTTTGGCACAAGTTAAGGAAATTTTTGATAATGAACTCAAAAAGAATATCGGAAAGGATGCCGAAACGCACAAGACAACAAAAACCGCTGGAATTTTGTGCAAATTGCCAAATTGGATGTTCAAAACTGCAATGTGGATTTTGCGCTGGGCAGACAAACATAATCTGCTTCCAAGAAAACTTCTTGACATAAGCCCATTCCACACAAGTGTGTATTTTGCTGACTTGAAGAGCATTCATTTGGATGCAATTTATCATCATCTTTACAACTTCGGAAACACAACAATTTTTGCAACACTTGGCAAATTTTTCTATGGGCCAGTTGCAAATCGTGACGGCACAATGGAAGTCAAAAAACAAGTAAAATTCAAGTTTACACTTGATGAACGTGTTTGTGACGGACTTTATTACAGCAACAGTTTGAAACTTTTGCTCGGATTGATTGAAAATCCTGAAAAACTCAAAACCGCTCTGCCTGAACCAGAACTTACAAAGAAAGAACTCAAGAAAAAGGCAAAACAAGAAAAGAAAGAAGCGAAAAAACAAAGAAAACTTGAAAAAAGAAACAAAAAGAAGAACTAAAATTCTTCTTTTTTTTATGCAATTAAGGATAAAAAACTGATTTTTTGCATTTTTCAAAAATAATTTTTTTTGGAAAAATAAAACGGTTTTTTTGTGTTATTTTTTGTTATTTTGTGTTTTGTGTCGAATTTTGACGAATTTTAGTGTCATTATGACATTAAAATGATGTCGAAAAATAAGTATTTTGTAAAATTTTGTAAATCGCAATAAAATTTTTGACACAAAAAATTGACTATAAGAATTTTTTCTCATAAAATCATTTTTGTATAAAGTTAAAGGAGAAAAATTTCATGGAAAAAGACATGGTGTGGGCAAAAACAATTCTTTCAGTTTATCGCTATTTGGAGCGTATTTGTGGGGCGATTGACAAAATCGTTATGCAAAGCGCGTTGGGAAGTGGAGAAGTTACTGGCGGTGCGTATTCACACAACAATGTGTATTCGATTTCGCAAAAAATCATCGACTATTCGCAAAGAAAGGTGACACTCATCAATCTGAAAGTTTTGGTGGAAGATATTCTCAAAAATATTCCAATTTCTGACGCCAAAATCTTGATTGAGAGATATGTCAACGGCGCGAAAAGAAGGGAGATTTCTGAACGCCTTGAAATCAGCATGAGAACTGTTTATCGCAAAATTGAGCGCGCTGAAAAATCCTTTCTTTCAAAAATGTGTCAAAAGGGATATTCATCTTTCAAACTGCAACAATTTTTGAAGGATGAAGTGTGGATTAAGAGTGCTTATGACATGATTGAAAGTGAGGGAGATGAGAATTTTGTAATTTCAAAAATCAATCTCAAAAAGGCCGCTTCAATGTGATTAAAGTTGGCTTTCGTCAAACTCAAAATAGTCACCATGTCG
>CAYOEW010000050.1:0-3625 GCA_964403245.1 uncultured Lachnospiraceae bacterium | reverse complement strand
GACAATATGAAAATGTTGTGTGATGTGTTGAACACAAAATATGCTCAAAGTGAGTTCCATTTTTGTGAGATGTATTCAAAAACTGGGTCGTTCAAAAATATGAAAGACGAAGAGTTGTTGGATATCATAGAAATATTTTCAGAATATTTGAAAATTGAAGAGATTGAAGTTATAACTCAAACTGTGACTGATTTCACATTCAAGGATTGCCCAGAATTGAAAAAAGCGCTTGTCGAAGAGATTTTAAGACCTTCGCAAATAAAAGTGAGTGACAAGTCGTTGGACCTTGTTTTGACTGTTCTTATGAGCAAAAAGAGAGTTGAGAAAGAATTGGGTGGAGAAATCTCGTCAATTTTTTGTGATGAAGGGATAAGAAAGGCAAACACAAATTTGATTTTGCCGATTGGAGAAAATAAATACACAATCAACTTCAAAAAATCAAGTGAAACACCAGCCATCCAACTTGCAGATTTCTGCGCATGGATACTTTCAAGGCAAAAACAAATTCTTCAAAAAAATCCCGAGAAGTTGTCATCAAAAGAGATTGAGATTTTGCAGATATTTTCCGAAATTGCGCCAAACTATGTCAATCTCAAAACATGCAAAACAACAACAGATAATGCAAAAGCGGATGCGGTTTCTGTGTTAAGAAAAGACCGTAAAGAGAAGGGACTTGAACCGATAAAATAAAAAAAGAAGAAATTTTACAGTTTCTTCTTTATTGTTTTTAAGATGAAATTTGTGACATCCTCATCGTTTTCAGATGCAGGATGTTTTTTGATGTAGTTTGACCACTTGATAAGGCCATATGTTGAGTTTGTGAGATATCCAACTTGAAGTGCGAGCATAATCCAGTTTTGCGAGATAATCCACATGGTTGATTCAAAGATTGTGACCCCATACCAAGCAACCCATTGTTCACGATATCTCAACCAAAGGAAAATTCCGTTGCAAACACTGAAAGTGTTGGCAAGTGCGTCAAGATACCAGAATTCTGAAACACCTTCAAAAATTCCTCCAATTCCGACAAACAAAAATCCTGTTGCAATTGATGTGACAAGGACGGTTGAGAAGATGACAAGGTCTTTTTTGATGTTGATTTTTTTGACTTGCGTGAGAGTTGTGTCTTCCTGGTCTTGTTTTTTGTCCCAAGTAAAGAAGCTTACAACCAAAATTGGAAGCCAGAACAAAATTTCAAAAACGGCAGAAACATAATATCCGTCAGCCAAATAAACAACGATTTGTGTCAGGTCATAGAAGAAAAACGAAACAACAAAGCACCATTTTGATTGTTTTGACACCAAAAGTTCACATGTGCAACCGCCAATCAAGGTGATGATTTCAAAAACTCTGACATAAATCTGTGCTTCACCTTCTGGGAAAAGAATTGAAAGGACGATCCCAGAAGAAAACATGACGAGCATCCAAATCCATTCATAAGGAGTGAAATAATTCCATAAAGTAAGTTTTTTCTTTTGCATAAACACCTCAAAATTTACTGCTATATTATATATGTTACAAAAAAATATGTCAACTTAAAAATCGTTTGTTTTTGTGGCTTGAATGTGTTAATATATTGAAAAACGAGGTGAAAGATGTTATACGGACTTGATATTGATGAAAAACTTTTAAAATTGTCAGCGGAAGTTGAAGAAGAACTTGTTGATGTTTTCAAAAAATATGATGAAAATTGTTTGCTTTCAAGTGCAAAAGTTTTGAAAGCTTTTCATGACAACAATTTGTCTGCTGTTGATTTTGCAGAAGTGACTGGATATGGATATTATGATGCCGGACGAGATAAATTGGAAAAGATTTATGCTGAAATCTACAAAGCGGAAGATGCACTTGTTCGTCCACAAATTATGTCGGGAACACATGCAATTTCCCTTACATTTTTTGGACTTTTGAAGCATGGCGACACATTGATTTCGATTTCTGGAGAACCATATGATTCAATGAAGAGCATTATTGGACTTGAAGGGGACAGTCGAAATTCTCTTATCCAAAATGGCGTGAAATATGAGCAAATTGACCTTGTAAATGACGATTTTGACATTCCAGCGATTGTTTCAAGACTCCAAAAAGGAAAAGTCAGAATGGTGGAAATTCAACGCTCTCGCGGATATTCGCACCGCAAAAGCTTGACAATTGACAAAATTGAAAGAGTGTGCAAAGCAATCAAACAAACGGACAAGGATTGTATTATCATGATTGATAATTGCTATGGTGATTTTGTGGAAGACAGAGAGCCAATTGAAGTTGGTGCGGACATTATTGTTGCTTCACTCTTGAAAAATTTAAGTGGCGGAATAACCAAAACTGGCGGATATATTGTTGGAAGAAAGGATCTTGTTTGGGATATTTCGGAAAGATATTCTGCGCCATGCGTTGGGAAAGATATTGGGGCAAATTTCAACCAGTTGTTCGATTTTTTCCGTGGACTTTATCGTGCTCCAAGCGTGGTTTGTTCAAGTTTGAAAACGATGACATATGCTTCAAGAATGCTTGAAAAACTTGGATTTGATGTTGACCCAATTGCAAGTGAAAAAAGAACAGATATCATCCAAACTGTAAACCTTGGAACTGCTGAAAATTTGATTAAGTTTTGTCAAGGAATTCAAAAAGGAACTGCTGTTGACAGTTTTGTGACGCCAATTCCGTCTGCAACACCTGGTTATCCGCACGAAGAGATTATGGCAAGTGGAAGTTTCACAAGCGGTTCAACGATTGAACTCTCGTGTGATGGCCCACTTGTTGAACCATACACATGTTACATGCAAGGTGGTGTGACTTTTGAATATGGAAAACTTGGAATTTTGATTGGATTAAACGAGATTTTGAAGAATAAATAAATGTCGAAAAATTGGCTTTTTTGTCCCCAAATGATGTTTTGTTGACCTTTTTTACGTTTTGTTTTGTTAATTTGTGTTTAAAAATCAAAATTTATTTGCAATTTGCTTTTGAATGAATTGAAAAAGATGATATAATTTTCTTGAATAATTTTGATTGGGTGGGAGAAAAAATGAGCAAAAATAATACGAAAGAAATTCAAAAAGAAGTGAATATTGCAGTGATGAAATCTGGTGTCAGATGTGATTTGGCGGGGTTTCGCTATTTGTGTTGCGCTGTTGAACTTGTTCTTAAAAATTCAGAACTTGTAAACAGTTTGTGCAAGGATCTTTACTCCTTGGTTGCAAAAGAGTTTGGCATCGAAAACAGCAGGTCAGTTGAGAGAAGTATCCGTCACGCGATTGACCAAACTGCATCAACAAAGACGTTTTCGGGACTTAACAAAATGTTTGGTGTTGCGCTTTACAACAAGAACGAAAAACCGACAGCCGGAGAACTTATCAGACTTCTTGCGGAATATTGTCGCTTGGAAATGTATAAGAAATAATGTATCAAAAAAAAGATGGTGCTTTGTGCCTTCTTTTTTTGTTGAGTGGAGATATTCAAAATTTAAATTTATTATGAAAGGATTAAAATGTATATTTTTGGTGGCAGATTTGGAATAAAATATTTTGCGAATAGATTTTGCAGGGGTTGTGCGTCTTGTTAAAGTTATAAATAAATAACGACAAAATCCGCTGTTTTGCACGGAAAAGTTGTCAAGTGTTTTTTGGAA
>CAYOEW010000049.1:0-3869 GCA_964403245.1 uncultured Lachnospiraceae bacterium | reverse complement strand
CCATCATTTAGCAGAATTTTGTCGCCTTTTTTGAGAATTTTTGGCAGTTTGTTGTAGGTTATCGAAACTTGATTTTCATCACCATCAACATCGTTTGTTGTCAAAACAAAGGTTTGACCGTCCGAGAGAAAAACTTTTTCGTTTTTGAATTTTTTGATTCTGATTTCAGGACCTTTTGTGTCAATCATGATGCCGACTGATGCGTTTTTGTTTTTGCGTGCAGTTTTGACGGCGTCAATCATTTTTTTGTGAGATTCGTGTGTGCCGTGGCTCATGTTAAAGCGCGCAACATTCATTCCCGCGTCAATCATTTTTTCCAAAATCTTCACATCTTCGCTTGCAGGTCCAATGGAGCAAACAATTTTTGTTTTGTTCATATTTCCTCCTGTTTGTATGATAGCAAGTTTTTGATGAAAAAATCAAATTATTGATGAATTTATCGCAATTTTTTTTGTTTTTTGTCAACTTTTCCCATTATTTTCCAAAAAATCTTGAAAGTTAACAAAAAAATGGTTGTGTTCTTTTTTTGAATGTGTTAAAATGTTCTTGTTTAAGGAGTATGATATGAATTCAATGCTTTTGAGCCTTTGGGATGATTTTCGCAATTGGGTTACCGTTGAGTGGAGTAATACGACATTTGCCATTGTCATCAGCGTTCTGGGGGTTTGTGGTCTTTTGTGTTTTGTTTCTTTCGTTAAGGGCAATTTCAACAAAGGAAAAAAAATCAAATGGGGACAACTTGTTTTGGCACTTGTTTTGTTCGTCATTTTGGGCGTGATTTCTTATGCTCGCTATGCTTAAAATTTAAGGAGATGTTTTTATGAAAAATTTATTGCTTGACACCACTGCTGTGCCTATTTGGGTTTCAAATTCTTTCCCAATCATCAGAATTGTGCTCTTCTGTTTGGTTGTTGTTTGTGCAATCGTTTTGATTGTTGCAACTCTTTTTCAAAACGAAGATTCAAACAATACTGATGTTGTAACTGGTCAGCAAGAAAGTTATTACTCAAAAAATAAGGGCGGTTCAAGAGATGCAAAATTGAAACTCATCACAATCATCACATCTTGTGTGATTGCTGTGTGCGTTGTTCTCTATTTTGTAAGCGTTTTGATTTACGCAGACTAGGATTTTGTCGATGAGCAAAAAAAAGGAAATTTTGTCACTTATAAATAAAAATAGTTTGGTTTTTTCGGGAATTGACAAACTATTTTTATTTCTTTCTTCTGCACTTGAAACTCCTGTTGATGAAGTGAAGAAAATCTTTTATTCACTCGTTGAAAATGGGGATGTGTTTGAAATTCGAAAAAACAAATTTATTGCAATTCCTTCACATGGATATGTTAAGGGTGAGTTTTTTGGCACTGCAAAAGGGTTTGGGTTTGTCAAAGTTGAAGGATTTTCGGATGATGTTTTCATTCCAGCAAACAAGACTGCGGGCGCACTTGACGGAGAGTTTGTCATCGTCAAAATTTTGTCGCATACAAATGATGGGATTGACGGCGAAGTTTTAAAGATATACAAAGAACTTGACGGACTTGTTGGAACGGTCAATGTTGTTGCGGGGAATTATTTTCTTGTTCCAGACAACGCAAAAATTGCTTTTGACATTCCAATTCTCAAAACTGGGCTTAAAATTCAAAAAAACATGAAGGTTTTGACAAAAATTGTGAGAACTGATAAGGGAAAAGTTAAATGTGCTGTTTGTGAAATGCTTGGATTTGAAGATGATGTCAAGGCTTTGGAACTTTCAATCATCAGAGATCACAACCTTTTTGAAAACTTTCCGCAGGCGGTGATTGACGCTGAAAAGAAATTGCCAAAAACCATAAGCGCATCCGACAAAAAAGGTCGTTTGGACTTGACGGGGGAAACGATTTTCACAATTGACGGCGCAGATGCAAAAGATTTGGATGACGCTGTCAACATCAAAAAGTTTGACAAATATTATGAAGTCGGGGTGCATATTGCTGACGTTGGGAACTATGTCAAACAAAACAATGTTTTTGATGAAGAAGCATACAAGCGTGGAACGAGTGTATATTTTCCAACATCCGTCCTTCCAATGCTTCCAAAGGGACTTTCAAATGGAATTTGTTCGCTTAATGAAGGAGTGGAAAGACTTACTCTCTCTTGCATCATGAAAGTGGATTTTTCTGGAAAGGTTTTTGACTATCAAATTTGTGAAAGTGTCATCAAAAGTTGTGCAAGATTGACCTATGACGAGGTGTATGACGCAATTCAGGGCAAAACAAACATCAAAACAAGAACTTTGCAAAAAGATTTTCTTTTGATGAGAGAACTTTGTGATATCTTGGAAAACAACACCACAAAACGCGGTGCGCTTGATTTGGATATTCCGGAAGTGCAGTTTGTTTTTGATGAAAAAGGCATGGCTGTTGATCTGAAAAAACGTGAGAGAAACGAAGCACACAGATTGATTGAAGATTTTATGGTGCTTGCAAACGAAACTGTTGCACGCCACTTCAACAAACTTGGCGTTCCGTTTGTGTATCGTGTGCACGAAACTCCATCACGTGAAAAAGTTTTGGCAGTTTGCGACTTTTTGAAGGGAATTGGTGTGCGCTTTCCACAAATTCCTGAAAACATCGTGCCTGCTTACTATCAAGAAATCCTTGATGGTGTTGAAAACTCAAACACAAAAGATGTTGTAAACAAGGTTGTTTTACGCTCTTTGCCAAAGGCAAAATATTCAAACAAAAACCTTGGTCACTTCGGCTTGGCTTTGGTGGATTATTGCCACTTTACTTCGCCAATTCGCAGATATCCAGACCTTACAATTCACAGAATAATCAAAGAATGGCTTCACTCGGGAAGAGCACTCTCAAAAACAAGAATGGACGAACTTGATGAGTTTGCTTTTGAGTCCGCAGAGCAGTCTTCCGCTTGTGAGCGTAATGCTGACTATGCAGAGAGAGATGTTGATGACCTTTGGAAAGCATATTTGATGAAAGACAGGGTGGGAGAAGTCTTTGATGCAACAATTTCATCTGTCACAAACTTTGGAATTTTTGTTGCACTTGAAAACACTGTTGAAGGGCTTATCAAAGTGGAAGATTTGCCTGATGATGCATATCTTTTCTTTGAGAAACAACTCAAATTGAAAGGGTCTTCACATTTGTTCTCTTTGGGTGACAAAGTGAAGGTTGTGCTTAAGAATGTTCATTTGCAAGCAAGAAAGATTGATTTTGCTCTTGCAGAGAATAATTAAAAAAATACAAAAAAGTGTCAAAAATTCTCGTTTTTTTTGAAAAAAAGCGGTGTTTTTGCCATTTTTTTCAAAAATGGTATTGAAAAGTTGATTTCTTGGTGTTATAATAGGAGAGGAAATGAAGGTTATTTCAAACAACAAAAAAGCGTTTTATAACTTCTTCGTTTCAGACTTGGTTGAGGCTGGAATTGTTTTGGAAGGTTCGGAAGTCAAGTCGGTCAGGGCTGGTGGAGTGAGTTTGAGTGACAGTTTTGTCATCGTGAAAAACGGCGAAATGTTTCTCAAAAATGCTTACATCAAAACTTACGACAAGACGGCGAATTTTCGACCAGACGAGCGAAAATCACGAAAATTGCTTCTTAACAAAAGTGAAATTCAGAAGTTTGAACGTATGGTCAAAGAAAAAGGATTTTCCATTGTTGCCACAAAAGTTTATTTGAACGAAAAAGGCAAAGTTAAGGTGGAAATTGGGCTTGCAAAGGGTAAAAAACTCTATGACAAGCGCGCAACCTTGAAGGAAAAATCCATCAAACGAGACATCGAAAGATTCTCGTAAAAATCTTGGGGATGATTTTGGTTTCGACGGGGCAGAAAGTTGGATACGCAAAGCACGTGGTGTTGCCCATCACCTAAAAAATG
>CAYOEW010000048.1:0-3910 GCA_964403245.1 uncultured Lachnospiraceae bacterium | reverse complement strand
TTTTTTAAAGTTGTTGAAAGACCAAACCAATTGTTTTGCGCGTTTTGTTTCATTTGAAATTTTTTGTGTCATTTTTTGTTTTCTCCTTTTTTATATTGAGAAATTTCATTTCTCATGTGCATATTATATCAACAATGTTGTCCAAAAAAATGGACTTCGTCACCCCTCAAAACTTTTAGGATAAAATTTTAGCAATAATAAAAAAAACAACAATCAAAAAATGATTGTTGCTACAGCCTCGGGGCGGTAGTCATTAGCTACCACAGGACTGCCCCCACTTAAGGGTCCGTCATGCATGACGAAGCCAGTCTAACATAAGTTTAAGAGAAAGTCAATACTTTTTTGCACAAAAACTGTCATTTTTTGTTGTTTGTAGAATTAAAATTAAACAATCATAAAACAACATAACTCTCAAACATCTTTGTGTTTATAAATAATTTTTTAAATTCTTTTTTTTCAAACTTATGAAGAATTCATCCCGCAAAAAAGAAAACCTTCGTGCGAAGGTTTCCGTTATGTCGTTTTTTCTTGCAGATTTTTAATATACATCTCGTTCGTCAGGTTTGTTGTTTTTGTCTTCAACTTCAACAACAAGAGCTTCCGTTGTAAGCAATGTTGCAGAAACAGATGCTGCATTTTGAAGTGCGGAGCGAGTCACTTTTGTTGGGTCAATGATTCCCTTCTCCAAAAGGTCACCATATTCATTCTTCAATGCATCAAAGCCATATGCTTTTTCGCTCAAATTTTCATAGATTTTGTTTACAACAACACCGCCGTCAATTCCAGCATTAAATGCAATTTGTCTGATTGGTTCTTCAACAGCACGCAACACAATGTTTGCACCAGTTTTTTCGTCACCATCAAGAGTTGAAACAAGTTCTCTTATCTTTGGAGTGGTCTTCAAAAGTGCAACCCCACCACCAGGAATTATTCCTTCTTCAGATGCTGCTTTTGTTGCTGCAAGTGCGTCTTCAATTCGAAGTTTCTTCTCTTTCATCTCAACTTCTGTCGCAGAGCCAACTCTTACAACAGCAACTCCGCCAGAGAGTTTTGCAAGGCGTTCGGTGAGTTTTTCTTTTTCATAGTCGCTTGTCGTCACAGCAATTTGGTCTTTGATTTGTTTCACTCTTCCTTTGATTGCATTTGCGTCACCGCTTCCTTCAACGATTGTCGTTGTATCCTTGTCAACTCTGACAGTTTTTGCGCGTCCAAGGTCATCAAGCGAAACGCTCTTAAAATCAATTCCAAGTTCACTTGAAATGAAAGTTCCGCCCGTCAAAATTGAAATATCTTCAAGCATTGCTTTACGTTTATCCCCAAAACTTGGCGCTTTGACAGCGACAACTGAAAGAGAGCCACGCAATTTGTTGAGAATAAGCGTTGTAAGCGCTTCCCCTTCAACATCATCCGCAATGATGAGCAATTTCCCGCCAACCTTCACAATTGCTTCCAAAATTGGCAAAATTTCAGTAAGATTTGAAATTTTGTTGTCAGTGATAAGAATGTATGGATTGTCAAGTTCTGCAACCATTTTTTCGGTGTTTGTGCTCATGTATGGTGAGAGATATCCGCGGTCAAACTGCATTCCTTTGACAATATTAAGAGTCGTTTCCATTGTTTGCGCTTCTTCAACAGTGATCACCCCATCACTTCCGACTGATTCCATTGCTTTTGCGATGATTTGACCAATTTCTTTGTCGCCAGCGGATATGCTTGCAACTTGCTCAATATCTTTGCTTCCAGAAACAGTGCGAGAAAGTTTTTTAAGTTCATCACATGCAACATCAACCGCCTTAAAAATCCCTTTCTTCAATATGATCGGATTTGCCCCTGCCGAAAAGTTTTTCAATCCTTCACGAATGATTGCTTGTGCCAAAACGCAAGCGGTTGTTGTTCCATCTCCCGCAACATCGTTTGTCTTGACAGAAACTTCACGAATAAGTTCCGCACCCAAGTTTTCAAACGGGTCAGAAAGTTCAATTTCTTTTGCAATTGTCACCCCATCGTTTGTGATGAGTGGCAAAGCGTATTTCTTCCCCAGCACGACATTTCTGCCCTTTGGTCCGAGTGTAATTTTGACAGTGTCAGCAAGTTTGTTGACACCCGCTTCCAATTTTTTTCTGGCTTCTTCGCCTTGTAACATCATTTTTGACATAATTCCTCCCTATTCCAAAACAGCCAAAATGTCCGACTGTTTCAAGACAATATATTTCTTTCCATCCAAAGAAAATTCTGTTCCGCTGTATTTTGCATACAAAACTTCTTGTCCGACTTTTACCTGCATTTCGATTTCTTTGCCATCAACAACTCCACCCATTCCCACAGCAACAACAGTGGCAAGTTGAGATTTGTCAATTGAGGTTGTTGGCAAGATAATTCCGCTTTTTGTTTCTTTGTCCGCTTCCTTTGGAAGAAGCACAACCTTGTCAAATAATGGTTTTATTTTCATATTTTCTCCTTTTTGATTTTACACAACAAGTATAATTTTTTTTTGCAAAAATGTAAAGTTTTTGTGCCAACAATTCTTGTTTTTGAAAGAATAATAATGTCGAAAAAGAGTTTTATTTCAAAATTTTTCACCGAGTCGTGCAAGAATATCAAAATTGATTTGTATTTTTTTTGAAAGTGTGATAAAATAACTCCGGAGAAAAAACATGGAACAAGAAAACATCATCAAACCACATTTAGTTAAACCTATGCTCGAAAAAATTGTTTTCGACAAAATCGGATTGCCACAACAAAACGCAATGATAAACATCAAACCAGAAGATTCAATTGATGTCCGCAAGGTTTCGGAAGAAATCGTCAAAGTGACTGTTGAAAGAAATCTCGTTGTAAACCCTTCAAACATAATTCGTTTGTCTGTCACAATGAGCATTGACATTCCTGTTGACAGCATTGAATTTGTCAAACTTCCTGACCCAAAGGGATACATCAAAAACAGCCAACCTGTCAGAATTCTCATTTCATACATTTCAAATCTCATCACAAATCTGACAATCAACACTTTCCTTGGCCCAATTGTAACGCCACCAAACATTCAGGAGTAATTCATGATTGAAACCCAAAGACTCATCCTTCGCCCATTCAAAATGAGTGATTGCGATGATGTCGCAAGAATTTGCAACAATGAAAAGTTTTCACAATTTCTTTTGTTGCCATTTCCTTACACAAAAGACATGGCAAAAAGTTGGATTTCCACTCATAAGCAGGCAAGAAAAGATGATCTTTCATATGACTTTGCAATCACGGACAAAAAGACAAAAAAATTGATTGGAAGCATATCCTTGATGATCAAAAGAAAACACAATCAAGCCGAAGTCGGATATTGGATCTGTCCAGATTTTTCAGGAAAGGGAATTGCCACAGAATCGCTTAAAAGTGTTCTTAATTTTGGGTTTAACACTTTGAAATTGCACAAAATTTACGCTCTGCATTTCATCGAAAATCTGGCAAGTGGCAGAGTTATGGAGAAATGTGGGCTCAAATACGTTGCAACATTGCACGACCACGCCCTGAAAAACGGCATATATCATGACGTAAAATATTATGAACTTGTAAAATAATCAAGTTCTTCATGCGGACATAGTACATCGGTAGTATGCGAGCTTCCCAAGCTTGAGAGGCGGGTCCGACTCCCGTTGTCCGCTCCAAGTGTGTTGTAGGAAAAGTCTTATTTTCTTACAACAATTAGAAAGTCGCAGAAATGCCCATAAATAAAGGGTTTCTGCGATTTTTTGTTTTGTGAGATTTTTGAGAAAATGTTGGTTTTGAGAGTTTTGGGTCTTATTTGTGGAACTAACGGGAGTCTAAAATTTTTGATTTTTATGGAAATTTGGGAAAAATCAAAACTTGTCGCAAAATCAAAATAAAAAATCAAACAATCAAACTGAAAATCAAAATAATCAAA
>CAYOEW010000047.1:0-3945 GCA_964403245.1 uncultured Lachnospiraceae bacterium | reverse complement strand
GCAAAAACACCACCAAAGTCATAGGTAAAGACACTGGCGGAATGACAAAATAAAAAAAACAAATGGAGAGATAGGCCCTATCTCTCCTAAATTTTGGAGAAAAGAATATGAAAATCGGAGTGGTTGGACTGCCAAATGTTGGCAAAAGTTCACTTTTTAATGCAATCACAGAGGCTGGTGCAGAGAGCGCCAACTATCCTTTTTGCACAATTGAGCCAAATATTGGAATTGTTGATGTTCCTGACGAAAGGCTTAATGTTTTGGGAAAACTCTACAACACCCAAAAAATCACGCCCGCAAGCATTGAATTTGTTGATATTGCAGGGCTTGTTGCTGGCGCAAGTCATGGCGAAGGACTTGGAAACAAATTTTTGAGTCACATCAGAGAAGTTGACGCAATCGTCCATGTTGTCAGATGTTTCGACAACGACAAAATCATCCATGTCAACGGCTCAATCGACCCAAAACGCGACATTGAAACAATTGAGATGGAACTTGCCCTTGCTGACCTTGAACAAGTCACAAAATTTTTGGATAAAAACGAAAAAATTGCACGACAAAACAAAGATAAAACCCTTGTTATGCAAGTTGAGATGATGTCACACATCAAAAACGCTCTTGAAGTTGGAAGACAAGCAAGAACACTAAATTTTGACGAAAACGAACAAAAACTCTTGAAAAACTTCTCACTTCTCACCGCAAAACCTGTGATTTATGTGGCAAATATTGGAGAAGATGACATTTCAAAACCTGAAAACGCCTATGTTTCAAGTGTTCGCGATATTGCAGACGAAGAAAACGCAAAAGTTGTTGTACTTTCAGCAAAAATCGAAGAAGAACTTGTCGCTTTGGACAAAGACGAAAGAGAACTCTTCAAACAAGAACTTGGAATCAAAGAAAGCGGACTTGAAAAACTTGTTGTCGCAAGTTATTCGCTTTTGGGACTTCAAAGTTATCTCACTGCTGGCGAAAAAGAAGTTCGCGCTTGGACAATCGTCAAAGGAACAAAAGCTCCTGCCGCCGCCGGAAAAATTCACACTGATTTTGAAAAAGGGTTCATCAAAGCGGAAGTTGTTTCATATGACGACCTCATCGAAGCCGGTTCATATTTGAAGGCAAAAGAAAAAGGCAAAGTGCGTATGGAAGGAAAAGAATATGTCGTTCAAGAAGGCGACATAATGTTGTTTAGGTTCAACAACTAAAAGGAGTTTCATGAACACTGACGAATTATCCCCTCTCGCCCTTGCATTTTTGGGAGATGCAATTCACACAGCATATGTGAGAATTGCAGTTTTGAATGGAAAGCGTAACAAAATTGCAAACTATCACACCAAAGCAAAAAATTTTTGCAACGCAAAACATCAAATGCAAACACTTGAAGAAATTGCACCAATTTTGACAGAAGAAGAAAAAGAAATTGTTCGCAAAGCAAGAAATTGTCATGCAAAACACTCTGCCAAAAATTTTGATGAAGAAACATACAAAAAAGCAACCGCTTTTGAAGCACTTGTTGGATATTTATATTTGACAGACAGACAAGAAAGATTGTCGGAATTTTTGCAAAAATCAATTGAAGAAAAAATGTGAAAATAATCGAAAAATGTTGATTTTTTGCGAAAAAACAGCAAAAAAACGACAAATTTTGCAAATTATTAAGGAGAAAAAATGAAAATCGAAGGAAGAAATCAAGTTATTGAAGCACTCAAAAATGATGCAACAATAAACAAAATCATCGTTGACAAAAACTTTATGTCACGCAAGGACGATGTCATTTCTCTTGCAAAAAAATCAAAAATTCGCATTGAATTTTTGCCAAAAAAAGTCATGGACACGTTGAGTGCCACCGGTCACCACCAAGGTTACATTGCCGAAACAGTTGAGTTTGAATATTCTTCTGTTGAAGAGATTTTGGAAGGAGCAAAAGAGAAAAATCACACTCCATTTGTCGTTCTTTTGGACGGAATTGAAGACCCACACAATCTTGGTGCAATCATCCGCACCTGCGAATGTGCCGGAGTTGATGGAATTATAATTCCAAAAATACGTGCCTGCCAAGTGAATGAAACAGTTGTTCGCACAAGTGCTGGTGCAATTTCAAACGTAAAAATTGCAAGGGTAACAAATCTCAAAGAAGCAATTGACACTCTCAAAGAAAACGGCCTTTGGATTTATGCTTGCGAACTTGGCGGAAATGACATCTACTCCCAAAATCTCACTGGCCCAATTGGTGTTGTGATTGGTTCGGAAGGAAATGGAATCAAACCTTCCATTCAGACATATTGTGATGGAATTGTCAGCCTTCCACTTTTCGGCTCTGTCAACTCTCTCAACGCAAGTGTAAGCGCCGGGATTGCCATTTATGAAATCATCAGACAAAGAACAAAATAAAAGGGAAAAATTTTGAACGAAATCACAGATGAAGAACTTTTAAGTCAAATCAAAGACGGAAATGAACAGGCTGAAAACACCATTTTGTCAAGATACAAAGATTTGGTTGTCAAAATCAGTCGTGGGTATTTTATTGTCGGCGGAGATATTGAAGATTTGATTCAAGAAGGAATGATTGGACTTTATAAGGCAATCAAAAACTATAACCATTCAAAAGACGCGACCTTCAAAACTTTTGCAATTCTTTGCATCAAACATCAAATTCAAACTGCAATCAAAAGTTCGCTCACAAACAAAAACAGGGCACTTTCGTCTGCTGTGTCGTTGCACAGTTTTTCGGGTTCAACAAACGAAACTCTTGACTTTTTGCCAATTGAACTTGTGTTTGAAACAACGCCAGCAGAAAAAATCATCGACAAAGAAAACTTCCAAAAACTCAAAAATGACATCAAATCCACTCTTTCCGCAATGGAACTTAAGGTGTTAAATTTATATTTGCAAGGCTATTCATACAAGGAAATTTCAAACTCACTCAATGTTTCGACAAAAAGCATCGACAACTGCCTTTCGCGAATTAAAACAAAATTGAAAAACAAACTTAATCAAAACAAATAACTTTTTTTGAAAAACATATTCCATATATGTTTTTTCTTTTCCTTAACGCTTGACTTTTCCTCCGTTTTGGCTTTAAAATAGGAACAGATAGGAGAAAACTTTATGAAACTTGAAAACGGAATCGATTTGGACACAATCGTCCCTGAAAACGAACTTGAAGAAGAAATCATTGCTGACCTTAAATCTGGAAGAAGCAAAGAAGTCATCACCCGCTGTCCACCAGAGCCAAGTGGATATTGGTATATCGGACACGCAAAGGCTTGGACAATCAATTTTGAAACAGCACAAAAATTTGGTGGCCACACAGTGCTTCGTATGGACGACTCAAACCCAGTCAAAGAAGAAGGCGAATTTGCTGACAGTTATATGGCAGATATGGAATGGCTCGGCTTCAAACCTTCAAAATTTGTGTATGCAAGCGAATCTTACTTTGACGCAATCTATGAAATTGCTGAAAAAATGATCAAAAATGGTGACGCATATGTCTGCGAACTCACCGCTGAAGAAGTTTCCGCTTCCCGCGGGACTTTGACAGAACCTGGAAAAGAAAGCCCATATCGCAACCGCACCCCAGAAGAAAACCTCAAACTTTTCAGAGAGATGCGTGACGGAAAATATCCTGACGGAAGCAAAACTTTGCGCGCAAAAATTGATATGGCACACCCAAACATCAACATGCGTGACCCAGTGATGTATAAAATCGCAAGACAACATCACTATCGTGTTGGAGATAAATGGTGTATTTGGCCACAATACGACTTTGTTCACCCTATGGAAGATTGTCTTGAAGGAACAACTTACAGTCTGTGCGACAAAGGTTTTCAAGACCATAGAGTCGTTTACGAATGGTTTGTTGAACACGGTTGGGACAAAAAACATGCACCAAAACAAAGAGAATTTTCTCGTGTCGTTCTTGAAAATGTTTTGACTGGAAAAAGATAC
>CAYOEW010000046.1:0-4128 GCA_964403245.1 uncultured Lachnospiraceae bacterium | reverse complement strand
AACTCCAAAAAAACAACTTCCTCCGCTTCAACAAAGAGCGGTCGACACAATAAGCCAAAACAAAGCATATCTTCTCCACGGCGTGACTGGAAGCGGGAAGACAGAAGTTTATATGAATTTGATTGACAGACAACTTGAAAAAGGAAAAACCGCACTTATGCTTGTTCCTGAAATTTCACTCACCCCACAGGTTTTGGCAAACTTTCGGGCAAGATTTGGCGAAAGGGTTGCACTCATTCACAGTGGGCTTTCAGCGGGTGAGAGATTTGATGAATGGCGAAGGATTTTCTTTGGACAGGCACAAGTTGTTGTGGGAGCAAGGTCGGCAATTTTTTCACCAATTGAAAATTTGGGAATAATCATCATTGACGAAGAACATGAACAAAGTTATGTTTCGGAGAGTAATCCAAGATATGACACACATGACATTGCAAGTTTTAGGCAAAAATACAACGATTGCACGCTCGTTTTGGGGAGCGCAACACCTTCAATTGAAAGTTACGCCAAGAGCATTGACGGGGAGTATGAACTTGTGGAGATGCCAGTGCGTGTAAATGGAATGGAGATGCCAAAAATTGTTCCAGTTGACATGCTTATGGAGATGCGACAGGGAAACAACCAAATTTTCTCAATCCCGCTTATTTATGAACTTCAAGACATCATCAAAGAGAAAAAGCAGGCGATGATTTTCATCAACAGACGCGGGTTTTCATCATTTCAAAGGTGCAGAAATTGTGGATATGTTGCAAAATGCACAGATTGTGATGTTTCGCTTGTCTATCACAGATTTGAAAACAAACTCAAATGTCACTATTGTGGAAAAAGATATCACGCACTTGATGTTTGCCCAAGTTGTGGAAGTCATGACATAAAGCAAGGGGCGGTTGGAACAGAGAGAGTTGTTGAAGAACTTCACAAACTTTTTCCAGATGTCAGAATTTTGAGAATGGATAATGACACAACTTCAAAAAAGAATGGACACCGAGAAATTTTGAATGAATTCAAAAACACAAAACCAGCAATTCTGGTTGGGACGCAAATGATTGCAAAAGGACATGATTTTGAAGATGTGCTTCTTGTGGGGATAATTGACGCCGACCAAAGTTTGTATCAGTCTGATTTTCGTTCAATCGAGAGAACATTTCAACTTATCACACAGGTTGCGGGGCGCGCGGGAAGGAGCAACCGACAAGGGCGGGTGATTTTGCAGACATACAGCCCAAATCATTATGTATATCGTTTTGCGTGTGGATATGACTATAAGGGTTTCTTCAAAAAGGAAGTGAACTTGCGAAAAGTGACAAAATTCCCACCTTATGCACGAATTATTCGCATATTATTTTCTCACGAAGATGAAAATATTGTGGCACAAGAGTGCAAAGTGTGTTATAATAAGGTGAAACAGGTCAAAGAGCAATACTTGGACGACTTTGTTTATTTGGATGTGATGAAAGCACCACTTGGAGTGATTAAAAACAAATTTCGCTATCAAATCATGATGCGCGTCAAACTTGACAGGGCAGACGAAATTGAGAAAAAGATTTATGATTGTGTTGAGAAAGACGGAAAATCAAGTGTGTTTTTTGAAATCAATCCAAACAATTTGAGTTAGTGCAAATGACGGAAAATATCAAAAAGTTTAAGGAATGAAAAGAATGGAAGTTTACATCATGCGTCATGGTCAAACAGTTTGGAATGTAAAACGTATTGTTCAGGGGTGGTCAGAAAACAGATTGAGTCAATTTGGGAAGGAACAAGTTGAGAAGGCATCAAATGAATATAAAAATGTTGATTTTGATGTGATTTTCACATCACCGCTTATGAGAACAATGCAGACCACAAACATAATGAACAAACCACACAACGCAAAAGTCATCAAGGACAGACGACTGATTGAAGACAAAAAAGGTGTTTTGACTGGAAGATACGGCAGTTCGCTTACAGATGAAGAGAAAAGAATGAGAGTTGAAAATCCAAAAAGTATGGGAATTGAAACTTTTGAAGAAATTTTTGAAAGGACAAACAACTTTGCAAATTTTTTGAAAGAAAACAAGGATTTTCAGACAGTTTTGGTTGTCACACACAGGAGCGTGGCTTCAATGCTATATTCAATCCTTCGCGAAGAAGAAGTTGACAGAGAAAAATTTAATGAAGCAGACAGATTTTTGAATGCACAAATAAAGAAAGTTGAAATATAAAGGAGAAAGCGTATGGCAGTAAGAAAAATCGTCATATTGGGAAACGAAACATTAAGAAAAAAATCCAAACCAGTGATTGCCTTTGACAACGATTTGGCAATTTTGTTGGACGAAATGAAAAAGACTATGATTGAAAAAAAAGGTGTCGGAATTTCAGCCGTTCAAATTGGAGTTCTGCGCAGAGCAATTGTGATTGAACTTGAAAAAGACGAGTTTTTGGAAGTTATCAATCCTGAAATTCTTGTCACAAAAGGAAAGGTGACGGATGCGGAAGGATGTTTGAGTGTCCCAGGTTTTTTCTGTGATGTTCCAAGACCACAATACGTCAAAATCAGAGCGTTTGACAGAAATGGAAATGAATATGAATTTGAAGCAGAAGATTACATTGCCCGTTGTGTTTGTCATGAAATTGACCATCTTAATGGCGTGCTTTTTGTGGATTACACTGCGGAAGGAAAGAAATATAAAAAGGAGCAGGGAGTCGAATGAAAATTTTGTTTTTTGGAACTCCGCGCTTTGCTGAAATTGTCTTGAAAGGACTTCTTGACAGCAAGTTTGAAGTTGTTGGGGTTGTGTGTCAAACTGACAAACCGGCTGGACGCGGAAACAAACTTATAAGTCCACACATCAAAACAATGGCACTTGAAAACGGAGTGAAAGTTTTTCAGTTTGAAAAAATCAAAGACCATATTGAAGAGTTCAAAAACATTGACTACGACTTGGCAGTCACCGCTTCATATGGCAAAATTTTGCCAGCATCATTTTTGGAAATCAGGCCATGCATCAATGTTCATCCGTCACTTTTGCCAAAATATCGCGGTTCAACTCCAATTCAGTCAGCACTTCTTAATGGTGACACACTCACTGGTGTTTCAGTCATGAAAACGGAAGTTGGAATGGATGACGGGGACGTTTTTGTTCAAGAAAAAGTGGAAATTTTGCCGGAAGATGACTATTTTTCTCTTCATGACAAATTGGCAGAAGTTGGTGTTCGACTTTTGCTTGAAACTTTGGAAAAAATTGAAAACAAAACTGTAACAAGAAATCCACAAGACCACACAAAAGCAACTTTTGTGAAATTGATTGAGAAGGAAGACGGATTGCTTGATTTTTCCTGCCCTGCACAAAGTCTTGTAAACAAAGTTAGGGCGTTTGCAGAAAGCCCAGTTGCATATTTTTTCTTGGGGGATGACAGAATCAAGGTCCACAAGGCAAGATGTGTGCATATGGACACACAAGCAGAGATTGGTGAAGTTTTGGAAAATCGCAAACGATTTTTGATTCAAACATCGGACGGATTTTTTGAAATTTTGAGATGTCAAGCACCGGGTGGAAAAGTTTTGGATGCATCCGCATTTTTGAATGGATATCGCTTCAAAACAAGGAAGGTTGGCGTATGATTTTGGACATGGATTTGAATGAATTGACTGAATATGTCAAATCTTTGGGCGAGCCGACTTATCGCGCAAAACAACTCTACGAAGCACTTATGTTGGGCAAGAAATTGGACGAAATTTCAAACCTTCCAAAGAGTTTGAAGGAAAAAATTGCAGATGAATATCCAAAATTTGATGTTGTCGCACATCTTGTTTCAAAGGATGAAACTCAAAAGGTTGCACTCAAATTTGATGATGGAAGCATTGTTGAAAGTGTGCTTTTGAAATATAAATATGGCAACACCGTCTGCGTTTCAACGCAAGTTGGTTGTCGAATGGGATGCAAATTTTGTGCATCGACATTGGGCGGACTTAAACGAAATCTTTCTGCCGGTGAAATTTTGGCACAAGTGTTGTTTTTCAATCGTCTTTTGGGCGGAACTTTGAAAGAGAGAAAAGTGACAAATGTTGTGCTTATGGGTTGTAGAGAACCGCTTGACAACTATGACAATGTGGCAAAGTTTTTGAAACTTGTTTCAAGCGAAAATTCGCTC
>CAYOEW010000045.1:0-4392 GCA_964403245.1 uncultured Lachnospiraceae bacterium | reverse complement strand
ATTTGACTTCGTCAAAATAAATTTTTTCGCGTTGCGAAAAAGTTATGGTCAAATTTAAAATTGAACAAATAAAAACAAACCTTATAGAAAAGCATGTCTCGCTCTTCGCTTATGTCATGAGCCTTAGTCTAGCGAAACATCCAAAACCGTGCAGTTTGACTATCACTACACTCGTTAATCGATAATAAAATAAAAGTTTAGTCCTCAATTCCAATAAAATAATCAGCAGATACATTAAAAAATTTTACAAGTTGATATAAATAAACAATGTTTGGTGCTTGCAAGCCATTTTCCCAACGAGTTATTGTTGAATGAGAAACATGAAAAAGTTTTGCGAATTCTCTTTTAGATAATTCTTTATCTTCTCGTAAAGCTTTTAGTCTTTCTCCAAATTTTTCTAACATATACATATAATATCCCAAACGGGTCCATTTTGCTTGACTGGTCCCAAAATCGCCCATATTGATATGGAAATAAAAAATATTTATGATGATATTGTTGAGTTGTTGGAAAGAAAGGGGTATAAGGTGAAACAGTTTGATGGCAAAAGAAAAATTGTTGCCTATTCAAATGAGAAACATAGGATTATCCTTTCGTTTTATCCTGAAAGTTTAAATGAAAAAACCTTTGTCACAAAAAGTGGAAACAAATTGCTTTGGTAAATGTTTATTTTCAATTTTTTGTTGACAAATGTTTTTGAGTGAGTTATTATGTTTTTGTTTTTAATAGTAGCATGAGACAAGTAGTGTCATTCGAGTCGCACAGAGAAGAGTCGGAAGGTGAAAGACTTTGGATAGAATGAATGCGAAACCACTTGGGCAAAGACCTGTTGAAACAATAAAGAGGAAATGCAGTTTGCATTTTGAAAAAAGGTGGAACCACGGTAAATTATCGTCCTTTGCTTTGCGGCAAGGGATTTTTTTTCGCAAAGCAACAACAAAAACAAAAAGGAGAGAAAAAATGGAAAACGATGAAAAAATGGAAAAAATCAAAATGTGTCGACATGGACTTGCTCACGTTTTGGCAAAAGCAGTAAAAAGTCTATACAAAGATGTCAAACTTGCAATCGGACCAGCAATTGACGAGGGCTTTTATTATGACTTTGATTGCGCGGAACTTTCGCAAGATGAATTTGAGAAAATTGAAGTAAAAATGAAGGAAATCATAAACAAAAATCAAGAATTTCGAAGAGTTGAACTTTCAAGAGAAGACGCATTGAAATTGTTTGCAGAAGAACCATACAAACTTGAACTGATCAACGAACTTCCAGAAGGCGAGGTCATTTCTTGCTATTATTTGGGCGAGGATTTTGTTGACCTTTGTCGCGGTCCTCATGTTGAAAACACATCAAAACTTCAATCATATGCTTTCAAAATCAGCCGTTTGAGCGGTGCGTATTGGAAAGGAAATGAAAAGAACAAAATGTTGCAAAGAATTTATGTCTATGCTTTTCCTGACAAAAAACAACTTGCAGAGCACATATTCAAGGTTGAGGAGGCAAAAAAGCGTGACCACAACAAACTTGGCAGAGATTTGGAGTTTTTCACGACTGTTGACTATGTTGGTCAAGGATTGCCAATCTTGCTTCCAAGAGGTGCAAAAACAATTCAAATTTTGCAAAGATTTGTTGAAGATGAAGAAGAGCGCAGAGGTTATTCTCTGACAAAAACGCCTTTTATGAGCAAGAATGATTTGTTCAAAATTTCAGGACACTGGGACCACTACAAAGACTCAATGTTT
The DNA here is from genome assembly GCA_964403245.1 of uncultured Lachnospiraceae bacterium. GTDB lineage: Bacteria > Bacillota > Clostridia > Christensenellales > UBA1242 > Caccovivens. The sequence continues at coordinate 2,652 of CAYOEW010000045.1, read as the reverse complement.
GTTTTGGGAGATGAGAAAAAAGACAAAGAGGTCTTCTGTCTCCGCCCAATGACTTGTCCATTCCAATATCAAGTTTATCTCAACAGACCTCGCTCATACAAGGACCTTCCAATGCGTCTTGTTGAAACATCAACACTTTTCAGAAATGAGGCGAGTGGCGAATGTCATGGTCTTATTCGCGTTCGTCAATTCACGATTTCCGAAGGTCATTTCATGGTTCGTCCAGATCAACTTGAAGAAGAATTTAAAGGTTGTTTGGACCTCGCAAAATATATTCTCAACATTTTGGGGCTCTATGAAGATGTGACATTCAGATTTTCAAAATGGGACGAAAACAACAAAGATAAATATATTGGTTCAAAAGAACAGTGGGAACAAGTTCAAGGCGAAATGCGACGAATTCTCAATGACCTCAATGTTGATTTCTATGAGGCTGACGGCGAGGCGGCATTCTATGGACCAAAACTTGACATTCAAATAAAAAATGTTTTTGGAAAAGAAGACACAATCATCACAATTCAAATTGATTTCCAAATTGCAGAGCGCTTTGGCATGGTCTATACTGACTCTGACGGACAGAAAAAATATCCTTATATCATCCACAGAACATCTCTTGGTTGCTATGAGAGAACATTGGCATATCTCATTGAAAAATATGCTGGCGCACTTCCACTTTGGATGTCCGCTGAACAAGTTCGCATCATGAATATAACGGACGACAGCATGGATTATGCAGAAGAAATCAACAAAAAACTGCTCGCTTGTGGAATCAGAACAAAACTTGATTTGCGCAATGAAAAAATTGGCTACAAAATCAGAGAGACAGCAAACTACAAAGTGCCATATATGATTATTGTTGGCGCAGGCGAAAAAGAAAAGCAAACAATTTCAATCAGAGGCAGAGGCAATGAGAACAAGTCTGACATAAAACTCGACGACTTCATCGCACGTCTCCAAGAAGAAATCAGAACATTTGCTAGATAAAATATTTTACTTCGCAATTTTAACAAAAATGCAATTTTGCGAAGTGACGAGAAGGCGGGGGTATGTGCCTCGCTTTTTCATTAAAAAGAGTGAACCATAATTATTCATAAAGTTGATTTCAAGTTTCAACATATTTCGCAATTTTTTGATTTGACAAAAATTGCGAAGTGAGGTATCATTGTTTTGAGAGGTTAAAAATGAAACTGATTGAAAGAGATTTTTATTTGAACAAATTGAAAGATGTCATGAACACTCCTGACATAAAAGTCATCACTGGCATTCGCAGGTGTGGAAAGTCAAAACTTATGGATCGCTTTGTTGAACATTTGCAAACACTTGATGGGGAAAAAAATATAATCAGAATAAAACTTACTCTAAAACAGTTTGAAACTTTGAGGGATGGCGACAAGTTCTATGAATATGTCAGTCAGCACTACAAAGAAAACATGAACAACTATCTCTTGGTTGACGAAGTTCAATTGTGCTCAAATTTTGAACACATCATCAACAGCTTGTATGAAGAAGAAAAATTCGACATATATTTGACAGGCTCCAATGCTTTTTTGTTGTCGAGTGATCTTGCAACTTTGTTTGGGGGCAGGACCTATGAATTGTCGATGTTTCCTTTTTCGTTTCAAGAATATTTGAAATATTTTCCACAAGAAAATTTGAATGATGCATTTGATGAATATGTTGTTCAAGGCGGACTTGCTGGCTCCTATCTATACAAAAACAAAGAAGACGCAAAACAATATCTTTCACATTTGGTGAAATCAACAATAACAAAAGATGTTGTGAAAAAATTCAAATTGGAAAATGAAGATTTGCTCAATATGATAAGTGAATATTTGATGGACAACGTTGGAAACAAAACTTCGCTGAGAAACATCTCAAACACCTTGACATCAACCTCATACAAAACAAATGACAAGACTGTTGGAAATTATGTTTATTGCTTGTGCAAAAGTTTTTTGTTTTATCCAATCGCAAGATATGACATAAAAGGCAAAAAATATTTGGAGTCTGACAAAAAATATTATATCGCAGACCCATCTTTGAGATTTGCAATATTGGGTCATAAAAACATGGACTATGGACATATTTATGAAAACATTGTCGCAATTGAATTATTGAGGCGGGGATATGAGGTTTATGTTGGTGTGCTCAAAGATCGAGAAATTGATTTTGTCGCAATAAAAAACGGAATCAAAACCTATATTCAAGTTAGTGATGACATCTCAAAACAACAAACAAAACAAAGGGAAGTTTCTGGGCTGTTGTCAATCAATGATGCATATCCAAAAGTCCTTTTGGCAAACACAAGGCATGACGACAGTCAAATTGAAGGTGTGAAAGTGATTGACATTGCTCGCTGGCTTGCGGGTGTTTCGCAATTTTGACAAAAATGCAATTTTGCGAAGTGACGAGAAGGCGGGGCATGTGCCTCGCTTTTTCATTAAAACAATTTCTGTGAATGCAGAAAAAAAGATTATAAAAATTTTGTTAGTTGTTTTGATTGGTTGCAATTTTTGTTTATAATAAAATCATGATAAAAAGCGAATTTGTGTTGGAAAAGCTTTGGGAAATGTTTCCCAATCCAAAATGTGAGTTGGAGTTTGAGGACAACTATGAACTCATTGTTGCCGTCATTTTGTCTGCTCAATGCAC
>CAYOEW010000044.1:0-4963 GCA_964403245.1 uncultured Lachnospiraceae bacterium | reverse complement strand
CATGCTGCATTGATTCTTGTAATCCAAAGAGCACGGAAATCTCTCTTCTTGTGTTTTCTTCCGATGTATGCATATTGACCGCTCTTCATAACTTGTTCACGAGCAGTTCTGTAAAGTTTGCTCTTTGCTCCAAAGTAACCTTTGGCTTGTTTCAAAATTTTTCTACGCTTTTTAACGGCGTTTACTCCTCTTTTTACTCTCATTTATTCCCTCCCGAAATTATTTGCAAAGCAAAGTCTTGATGTTGCTTGCGTTTTTACCAGCAATATAAGACCCCTTTCTGAGTTTTCTTTTGCGACTTTTGGATTTGTTTGTCAAGAAGTGACCTTTGTTTGGTCTGGCAAACTTAACTTTGCCTGTGGCTGTGAGTGAAAATCTCTTTTTTGCGCCACTGTGTGTTTTCATTTTAGGCATTTTCTTTTTTCTCCTTTATTTGTTTTTTTTCGGATTGATTACAACTGACACATTTCTGCCCATAACTGCTGGTTCTTTTTCAATGAAACCATATTCGGACAAATCTGCAACAAACTTTTTGACATCTTCAATCGCATTCTTTACATATGCCTGCTCTCTTCCTCTCATTCGAAGCGAAACCTTGACCTTATCGCCGTCTTGTAAGATTTTTTGAGCATTTTTAAGTTTGAATCCAACGTGATATTCGTCAATACGCATTGTCAATTGAATTTCTTTGATTTCGCTTATTTTTTGATTTTTGCGAATTTCTTTTTCCTTTTTGATTGCGTCAAACTTATATTTTCCATAGTCCATAAGTTTGCAAACTGGTGGATTTCCGTTTGGATTCATAAGCACAAGGTCAAGTCCGTTTCTGTCGGCTTCATCTTGAGCGTTTTGTTTTGAAAGAACACCAAGTTGCTCTCCTTCTGCACCGATAACTCTGACTTCGCGTGCTGTGATTTGGTCGTTGATTAAAAGTTCCTTAAAAATTGTCGTAATCTCCTTTGATAAAAAATTGGTAGGACGCAAAATCCTACCAAACCAAAACACAGAAAAAATTTTCAAATTTTGGACCATGTCAAAACGCAATTCGACAGGTGAGAAGGTGGGCTTCTGCTTTCTTACTGCCATATATTAACACACAAAAACCTGCTTTGTCAACTGTTTTTTGACTTATTTTTAATTTTTTTTGACTTTTTCTTTCGCAATTTAATCTTTTTTAGTGGTGACATTTCCAAAATCTGCCCTGTTTTCAAAATAACAAGGTCGCAATGCTCAACTGCATAACCCTTCATGATTGCCTTTCCAAAGATTGTCAGTCCCGCAATCAGTGAACTGACGACGCAAGTGACGATGAAATATACATTTGCGTCAAAGATATGCATATTCAAGACCAAACTCACTCCGCCCGCACCACTCAAAATCCCGCAAATATCCCCCACGACATCACCACAAAACGATGCGACTTTTTCCGTGTTATTGCACAATGTCATGGCGGTTTTATATCCAGCTTTTTCCTTGTGTTTGTCAAGAAGTTCGCTTGTGACAGATGCAACAGCAATCCCAATCATATCAAAAACAACTGCCACAAAAATGAAGAAAAATATGATGAAAATCGACCAAAAAATCGACAAATTTGGAAAAAGGCTCTGCGAAACAACACTAAAAACAATCGAAAGAGAAATGGAAAGCACAAATGTCTTATATGCCCACCTTATGTTTGATTTTTTCATGATATATTTATATTTCAAAAGTTGTGATTTTAGGACAACTCTCAAACTTTTCGAACAAAAAAAAGAGAATTAAATTCTCTTTTCGATTTCTGAAATTTCATCAACAACAATCGCTTTGAGTTCTGGAATGAGTTCTGTGAGAGAGATAAAGAATTTTTCACCAGTTTCTCTGATTGTAACTTCCGCTTGCGAGTTTGCAAGTGTCTTTGGACTGATGACAACGCGAATTGGAATTCCCATAAGTTCGCTGTCGTTAAGTTTGACACCAGCAGATGCGTTGCGGTCATCAAACAACACTTCAATCCCCGCGTCTTCCATTCTTTTGTAAAGTTCGTCAGCGGTTGATTTGATGACTTCATCATCAATACGGATTGGGCAAAAATAAACTTGCCATGGTGCAATTGTCATCGGCCAAACAATTCCTTTGTCGTCTGCTTTTTCTTCGATTATGCTTGCAAGTGCTCTGCCAACACCAATTCCATAGCATCCCATGATTGGTTCTTGCGTTGTGCCGTCTGGCATGTTGATTTTCATTCCCATTGGCTTTGTGTATTTTGTTCCCAACTGGAAGATGTTTCCAATTTCAATTCCGCGTGAAAGAGTGATTTTTTCATGACATTTTGGGCACAAATCACCTTCTCTTGCAAGTGAGAAATCATTGAAAGTTATGTTTGGAACATCTCTTGTCATGCTGACATTTTTAAGGTGAAAATCAGGTTTGTTTGCACCTGTAACAAAGTTTTCAAGACCCTTTAATGTTTCGTCAAAGAAGACAAAACTGCCTTCCGGAAGGTTCAGATTGACACAGCCAATGTTTCCGGCATGAAGTCCAAATTTTTCAATATCAACAGGATAAAGTTCACTCAAAACAAGTTTTTGCAACTTTGTTTCATTGACATCACAATCCCCACGAACAAACGCAACAACAAGTTTTTCGTCAAGAGTTTGATAGCAAACCGCCTTTGCTGTGTGTTTTGAGTCAGTTTCAAGAAAAGCACAAACTTCATCAATCGTATGAGCATTTCCTGTGAAAACTTCCTGCATATCGCCTGCAACTGTATGGTCATTTTCTTCTTTGATTGAGCAGGCAACTTCCATATTGCTTGCATATCCACAATGTGGGCAAATCACAAGTCTGTCTTCACCAGCGTCAGTCACAGCCATATATTCATGCGAAACTTTTCCGCCCATCATTCCATTATCGCCTTCAACAACAACAAAATTTTTGAAGCCAATACGTTTATAAATTCGGATGTATGCATCATACACTTTTTTGTAAATTTCATCCAAATCTTGTTGGGTTGTGTGGAAAGAATATGCATCCTTCATCGTGAACTCTCTCACTCTGATAAGTCCACCTCTTGCACGCGCTTCATCGCGGAATTTGGTTTGAATTTGATATATCATGCATGGCAAATCGTCTGGGCTTGTGGTCGTGTTTAAAAGCATATGAACTGCTGCCTCTTCGTGAGTCATTCCAAGCAACATATCATGCCCTGTGCGGTCTTTGAATCTGACCATTTCGTCTTTGATTGAAGAATATCTTCCGCTCAAATCCCAAAGTTCACGTGGCATAACAACAGGGAAAAGCACTTCCTGTCCGCCCAAAGCGTTCATCTCTTCTCTGATGATGTTTTGAATTTTCAGACTGACGCGTTGCGCTGGTGGAAGCAGAGAAAAAATCCCAGTTCCAACTTGTTTGATATATCCCGCGCGGAGCATCAAAATATGGCTTTTGAGTGATGCGCCATTTGGTGTTTCCTTTACGCGTTTTCCGACCAATTTGCTGATTTTCATTGCATTTCCTCCTCTGTGATTGAGTCCAATTCTTTTTTGATGACAAACAACTTTCCAGTCGTCTTTGAAAGTTCATCTTGTGCAAATTTTGCAAGAGTGCTTGCTCTTTCAAAAAGTTCCTGCGCTTTTGCAAGTGGGAGTTGTTCTTTTTCCAATTTTTCAACAATTTCTTCCAATTCTTTTATTGCTTCTTCGTATGTCATTTTCAATCTCCTGTCATTCACAATTTGTTGTGAGTTTTCCGTCAATAAAGTTAATTTCAATCGGCTTTTTTCTGTCGACTTCTGCCAACATTCGCACGCTTTTTCCTTCTTGCTCTATTTTAGCATATCCAAGAGCCAAAATGTCAAGCGGATTGTGTTTATTCAAGTTTGCACAGCGAAGTTTCAATTCAAAATCCCAATTTTTTGTCATATTTTCAATGTTTTGAGAGGTCTTTTTGATAAGTTTTTCTAAAACATCCTTTCTTTTGGAAACATATTGCTCTGAAAGTGAAACAAATTTGCTTTTACACGTGAGAAAATTCATGTTTTTGTCGGCAATAAATCCGTCAATTTTTCTTGAAATTCGACTTACATCCTTCAAAAGTGCACTGAAAGATGTTTTGTTGTCTTTTGTCAAAAGTTCGGCAGCAGCACTTGGTGTCGGAGCACGCAAATCGCTGACAAAATCAATGATTGTGAAATCGACTTCATGTCCAACTGCTGAAACGATTGGTTTTTCGCATTCATATGTCGCCCGCGCCACAATTTCGCTGTTATACGCCGACAAATCTTCCAAACTTCCGCCACCACGAGCAACAATCACAACGTCCACGCCGTCATATTTTGAAAAGAATTCAATTCCTTCCACAATTTCTTTTTCAGCGCCAATCCCCTGAACTTTGCAAGGATAGAGCACAATGTCAATTCCGCGATTTCTTCTCCAAGTGACGTTTTTGATGTCTTGAATGACCGCTCCGTCTTTTGAAGTGACAACACCAATTCTTCTGATTGAATCAGGAATTGCTTTTTTGTGTGATTGGTCAAAAAGTCCCTCTGCTTCGAGTTTTGCTTTCATCTCCACAAATTTTTGAAACAAAAGCCCAAGTCCAAAGGGTTGAATTTTGGAAATAATGAAGTTAAAGCGACCTGATTTGGCATAAAAATTTGGTGAACCGACAACTTCCACCATGTCACCCTCGTTGACATTTTCAAGTGCGTCCGCATAAAACGACACACAAGGAAGAGAACTTTCTTCGTCTTTAAGAGAAAAATATATCTGATTTTTTGATCTTGAAACGCCAAAAACTTCTCCAACAATTTTGATGTTATGGAGAAGTTCTTCGCTGTTTATCACAGACTTTATTATGTTGTTAAATTTTGTAACCGTTAAGGTGTATGCTTGTGTCATAGACTTTTTATTATGGCTGAAATCAAGCCGTTGATGAATTTTGAAGATTTTTCAGTGCTGTATTTTTTTGCAAGTTCAAGTGCTTT
>CAYOEW010000043.1:0-5184 GCA_964403245.1 uncultured Lachnospiraceae bacterium | reverse complement strand
CTTGTGGGTTGTGAAAGCGAAACAAAAGTGCGCAGTGCGTTTATCAGCGATATTTCGGGAGCGTTAAGCACGCGATATTCCATCCGAGCTGCGTTTGAAAAGGACGACAGAGTGACTGACAAATATGTTGATTTGCAAATCAAAGTTGACAAAGAAAATCAACAACTGCTCTTCGGCGAAGAAAATGGCGATGCATACACTTTAAGACTTGAAAGAAGTGACTATTGGTATAATTTGAACTATCTCATTTCAAAAACAAACGCGTTGAAGGTTGAAGGGGAATATCAGAACTATCAGGACTTTGGCACAAAGGTTTTCAATTTTTCCGCGAACAACGATTGCAAATTGACGTTTAGAGTTGTTGCAGGGCAAGAAAAGAAAAACGAAGAAACCGGTGAGAGGATTTTGGTTGTTTCAGAAGATATTTCAGAGGAAGTGACAATTGCTGTCAAAAAGAACGAAAAATAAGCGATTTTGCAAGGTTTTTGATGAAAGTAAATTAAATTTTCAAAATTTACTTTCATTTTTTTTTGAGATATTGTATCATATATATGTTAGGAGAGTGCTATGTTATCAATCAAAAATCTCAATTTGAAATTTACCAAAGAATTTTATGCTTTGGAAAACATCAATCTTGACGTTGAAGCCGGCGAGAGCGTTGCGTTTGTTGGGGAACAAAACAGCGGAAAAACCACACTGCTTCGCGTGATTGCAAAGCTTGAAGAATTTGACAGCGGAGAGGTGTATATCAACAAAATTTCACTCAAAAAGATTGATTTTAAGACTGATTTGAGTGTGGGATATGTCCCATATTGTCCAGTTTTCTTGGAAAACAAGACTGTGTATGAAAACTTTAAATACATCTTGCACAAAAAGGGATTCAAACCTGCGGAAGCGGAAAAAATGATTAACAATGCAATCATCGATTTTTCTTTGGAAAGAATAAGGGACGAAAAAGTGAGAAACATCCGCAAAGAAGACAAATATGTGCTTTCACTCATTCGTTTGACTTTCAGACCACTTGACCTTTTGCTTGTTGACAACATTTTTGATGAAATCTCTGATGTCTATGTCGATGCGATTTTGAGTTTGATTAAAAGACTTAAAACTCAAAACACAACATTGATTTTGGCTTGCACAAGACCGGAAATTGCAGAAAAAATTTGCAGAAGAAAAATTTATTTTGAACATGGCAAAGTTGTTGACGACTAAAAAAATAAGAAAAACACTCACAAACCTGGATTTTTTCCTTGATTTGTGAGTTTTTTTGATAAAAAAAGTCGATTTTTGACGATTTTTTCACAAATTTTGTGTTTTTGTATTGACATTTTGGCTTGTGGGAGAATATAATGTGACTATGATTAAGAAATTTTCACAACAACAGCAACAAATTTTGAGCGTATATTTGATATAGGCAATTTTTTGTTGGTGGAAGATTTTTAATTTTATAGGCCGAAGAAAAATTGTTCTTCGGTCTTTTTGTTTTTATTGGAGGAAATTATGAAAAACAACTGCAACGGGTTTGCCAAATTTTTGCTTACCGATGACAAACTCAAAAAAATCATGAAACGCACAGATTTTGAGCGTTTTATGTCGCTCAAAAAGTCACATAAAGATATGGATGAAGATTTGGCTGATTGTGTGGCTGAAGCAATCAAGAAATGGGCTCTTTCTTTGAAGGCGACTCACTACACTCATTGGTTTTTCCCACTCACTGGAAAATCGGCTGAAAAACAGATTTCGTTTCTTGACTTTGGCGATAAAGGGGAATTTATCAACAAGTTTAACGGAAAATCTCTCATTAAGGGTGAAACGGACGCATCAAGTTTTCCAAGCGGTGGAGAGAGAATGACGTTTGAAGCAAGGGGATACACTGTTTGGGACTACACCAGCCCGGTGTTTATTAAGGAAGACGATGCGGGAAATCGCGTGCTTTACATCCCAACCGCTTTTTGTGCGTTCACAGGGGTTGCTCTTGATGAAAAAACACCTCTTTTGCGCGCAACGGAAGTGCTTTCAAAACAGGCTGTGAGAGTGTTGAACTTTTTGGGATATAAGGATGTCAAAAACGTTGTTTGTAATGTCGGAAATGAACAAGAATATTTTTTGATTGACAAAAATCTCTATGAAAAACGTCTGGATTTGAAGTTGACTGGAAGAACGCTCTTTGGCGGGGACTCAATCAAAGGACAGGACAGCGAACATCATTATTATTGCCCAATCAACAGCCGTGTCAGTGAGTTTATGCATGAACTTGACAAGGAACTTTGGGCGGAAGGGATTATGGCAAAATTGCAACACAATGAAGTTGCTCCATCACAGCATGAAATCGTTCCAATTTACTCTTCTGTAAACATTGCGACTGACCAAAATGCACTTCTTATGGAAATCATGACAAAGGTTGCTGAAAGACATGATTTGAAAGTGATTTTTCACGAAAAACCTTTTGCTGGCGTAAACGGAAGTGGGAAACACAACAACTGGTCACTTGAAACGGACACAGGCTTGAATTTGTTGGATTTTAACAATGTGAGCGAAGATGTGTTTATGCTCTTCTTCACCGTCGTTTTGAGTGCAATTGACAAACATTATGACCTTCTTCGAATGTCAACTTCCAGCCTTTCAAACGACCTTCGACTTGGCGGTCATGAAGCCCCACCGTCAGTGATTTCGGTGTTTGTGGGGAACGACATGGAAGAAGTTTTGAAGGAATATGAAAAAAATGCAAAAGTTGACAAAAAAGGAAAATCACTTTTGGATTTGAAGACTTCAAGTGTCGCACCGCTGTATAAAGACAACTGTGACCGAAACCGCACAAGTCCATTTGCCTACACAGGCAACAAGTTTGAGTTCCGTATGGTCGGGTCTTCGCAAAATCCGGCTCTTTGCAACGCAATTTTGGCACTGACTGTTGCGGATGAACTGAAAATTGTCAACAAAAAGATTGAAAATGGCTATGATGTCAAAAAGATTATCTCGGACAATATCAAAAAACACTCCCGCATTATTTTCAACGGAAATAGTTACGATTTTGCATGGTCGGAAGAAGCAAAAAAGCGCGGACTTGTTGATTTCAAAAACAGTGTTGACTGTTATGAAAGATTGTTAAACGAAGAAAATATTTCTCTGTTTGAAGATAACAAAATTCTTTCACGCGCGGAAATTTTGGTGAGATATGACACATATTTGAAGGCGTATTGCGACAGCGCTTTGACGGAAGCAAAGACAATGATAACCATGATTGAAAGTGAAATTTTGCCAGCAATTGAGAAGACTTTGAAGGAAAAATTGGAACTTGTTTGCCTTCTTAAATCTGAAAAAATGGAGAAAAATTCCATTGCAAAAATATGCGAAAAATTTGCCTTGAAAATTTCAAAATTGACCGAAAATTGTGAAAAAATCAGGGGAGATATTGTGGAATTGGGAAAAATTTTTCTGTCAAAAGAAAAGGCAATTTTCGTCAGAGATATCTTGCTTCGTGACATGGCAAAAATGCGAAATGAATTTGATGAAATTGAAAATATTATCCCAGAAAAAAATCGACCTTTCCCAAATTATGATTTGCTTTTATATTAAAAACTTAAAAATCCCAAAAAATATATGAAAAATACGACAAAATTCAACAAAAATTGTCAAAAAAAATAAAAAAATTAAAAATTTTTTAAAAAATATGAATATTTATGCAAAAATTGTTTGATTTATTCATTTTGAGTGTGATATCATATGAACATGAAAGAAGGAGGTTGTGATTATGTTGTATTTGTTCAATTTGGTGGATTTTGATGAGAAAGGAAATGTTTGTTCCACAGATTTGTGTGATTTGAAAACAGCCCAACAAAATTTTCTCTACCTTGTGAGCAAATATAATCAAAACGCCTTGAAAGAAGGAAATATGTCCGTTCCTTCCTTCTTCAAGCAAGACCTTCAGAATGTTCTGAAAATGCCATATACATATGCAAGAAAAGAAGTCTTTGCAAATTGTTTGCCAGAAGTTGAAAAACTTTCTGACCTTTCTGACAGAGATGTAATTTTGAATCTTTGTGAAAAAACAAAAATCGTTGACAAGAAGTTTTCTGAAAAGGTTAATGGCAAACTTGGTCGCGCTGTCAACAACATTCAAGCGGGATATATTCTCACACAATTTGCAAGCCAAAAATTTGATGCAATAAACTCATCAATTGAAGGTGGATTTGAAACTCCAGAAGAAAAAAGCAGACTTTTCAAAGATGTGATAACATACAACAGTCTTGTGCATCTTGCTGAAAACATTGGGACAAAAACAAGTTCATATTCTCAAACCGCTTCAATGAGTCACTAATTTTTGAAAAAATGTTGAAAAACACTTGACAAACTCCTTTTAAATATATAAAATATAATCGTCTTTGTTTTGAAGGCGATTTTTTATGTTAGCCCCATAAAGATTTTGACCGACAAAACTTACGGATGTCCACTCTTACTGGCAAAGAGCGGTTTTTGAAAATTTCAAATGATTTAAGGGAGAAAAAATGAAAACTTATATGGCAAATCCTGCCACAGTTGAAAGAAAATGGTTTGTCGTTGACGCAAGCAACATGCCACTCGGCAGACTTGCAAGTCAAGTTGCAGACATTTTGACAGGAAAAAACAAAACAACATACACACCACACGTTGACAACGGAGATTTCGTAATCGTTCTCAACTCTGACAAAGTGGTTTTGACTGGAAAGAAACTTGAACAAAAGAAAATGCGTTGGCATACTGGTTATATCGGCGGACTTAAGGAAGTCGGATATGACACTTTGATGGCAAACAACTCTTGCAAAGCAGTTGAAAAGGCTGTCAAAGGAATGCTTCCAAAAACAAGTTTGGGAAGAAAACAAATCACAAGACTTCATGTTTACAAAGATGCAAATCACAACCATGAAGCACAAAAACCTGAACAAGTTACATTAAAAGGAGCAAGAGAATAATGGCTGAAAAGAAAATTAACAAGGGCGGAATGTTCATCGCCACTGGAAGAAGAAAAAAATCAATCGCAAGAGTCAGACTTTGCTCTGGAAAAGGCAAGATTGAAGTTTTGGACAGTCCAGCAAGTAAAAAAAAGAAATAGTCAAATAAATGATCTGAAAAGAAACAGGTGACATATGTCCGCAAATTCTGTGAAAAAGAATGATTCACTGACTCTTGCTTTTCAGGCACCTATAG
>CAYOEW010000042.1:0-5314 GCA_964403245.1 uncultured Lachnospiraceae bacterium | reverse complement strand
CCAGTTGCAGGCGCTGCTGCTCCTGCTGCAGAAGAAGAAAAGAGCGAATTCAACCTCTTCTTGAAAGAAGTTGGAGCAAACAAAATCGCTGTTATCAAGGTTGTTAGAGAAGTTACTGGACTTGGACTTTCAGAAGCTAAAGCAATCGTTGATGGCGCTCCAAAAATGGTTAAAGAAAACGTTGCTGCTGCTCAAGCAAAAGAATTTGAAGCAAAATTCAAAGAAGCTGGCGCAGTTATCGAACTTAAGTAATTTTAGGACAATTTATTTTTGTGTTTCAAAAAAACACACCTTCAAAAAGGTGTGTTTTTTCTTGCATTTTTTTTATAATGTTCTTTCTTTTTCAACCGTGACTTTTGGTGCTTTGATTTCTTGCGCTTCTTTTTGGAGTGAGGTTGATTGTTTTTTAAATCTTTTGTTTCGAATCATGATGTTTTGCATTTGTTCATATGTATAAAAGTTTGATGGGGCTGCTTTTGAACTGATTGCGACATAAAGATTTTCTGGTTTTGAAAGAATTTCTTGGCAAAATTTTTGTATGTCTTCTGGGGTGATTGAATTGAAGATTTCTTCATTTCTTTTATCAATTTTTTTGTCAAAAATTTTGTCGCCATAAGTGAGATATTTTCGCGTGAGATTGCATGGATAAATTTTCTTCTCTGTTTGTTCATCCTTGGAATATAAAGCTTTTTCTTTGATTGCGTCAAGGTTTTCTTTTGTGAAAGGAATGGTTTTGAGTTGCTTGAAAAAATTTCCGATTTCGTCTATGCATGTATTTACGTTTGGAACGGTTGTGCGAATGGAAAGTTCAAGAAAACTTGCATTTGGAATGTTTGAAGACTTGATTGATGAAGAATAAACAAGTCCTTTTTCACGAAGTCGTGACAAGAAATCGCCATTAAAACTGTTAGATAAGGAGCAAATCATTGACATGATGTTTTGATTTTTCTCTGTTTCAAGTTTTGGGTCAAGTTTGATGACAACTGAACAGTGTGTGCTTGGAAATTCACATTGTTCAATGTTGAGATTTCCTGATTTGTCAATTGGATTTACTGTATTTCTGTCAGGGATAAATTCCGGATTGCTTTCAAGGTGACTTATGAAGTATTTTTCAGCCAATTTCTTTGCCTTTCGCCATGAAATTCCGCCTTCAATCGAGATTACAAAGTTTTGTGATATAAAAATGTCTTTGACGAATTTTTCCAATATTTGTGCGTCAATTTTTGAAATTTCTTCTGGGCTTCCGATAATGGATGTGTTTAAATTGTTTTTGGTTGACAGAGTTCTGTTGAATGCAAAACGGAAGATTGAGTTTGGGTTTTCAAGTGTTCTTAACAATTCTTGTGTTATAACACCTTTTTCAGATTCAATATTTTCCTTGTTGAATTTCGATTCCAAAAGCATTTCGCTTGCAAGGTTAAAGCAATCTTCAATGATTTTGTTTGACCTGCAAAAAACGAGTTCGAGATTAAACAAAGATGTTGATGCATTGACCATTGAAAAAGTTTTTCTGATTGAGTTTTTTAATTCATCTTTCGATTTGTTTCTTGTTCCTTTGAAAAGCATATGCTCAACAAAATGGGCGGTTGGTTCTGGATATTTTTCTCTTATTGTTCCACCAAAAACAAAACCTGCGGAAACAGAAGTTTTCTTGCCTTTGTGTTGTTTGTATATGATGGTTGCACCATTTTTGTATTTCTTTTTCTTTATTTTCATCGTCTGTTTTCCTCCTTTTTTATTATATCATAGAAGCAATTGTGATGTAAATACTTTTTTTATATTTTTATATTTTGGGAATATTGAAAAAACTTTATGATATTATTTGTTGTGTGATATTTTTGCATAATACACAATATATGGTGTGTTATGCATGCATAATACACTTAATGTTGTTGACTTTTGTGAATTTTGAAAAACAATTTTTTATTATGCACAAAAGATTTTGAAATGGATTTGATTAAAAATTGCTGATAAAAAAAGAGCATTTTTGACAAACTCTCCAATTTTTCTTCTTTTTTCGTGTGATATCATCAAAAGCGAAAGGAGTGAGTATGCAAGTTAAAAGTCGCGAAGTCGGTGGAGTTTTGTATGTTCTTCTCTGCGGAGAACTTGATGAACATTCTGCCAGTTACACAAGAGTTACTTTGGATGAAATTTTCGACAAACAAAATTTTGAAAAAATTGTGATTGACCTGTCTGAACTTGATTTTATGGACTCGACAGGCATTGGCGTTTTGATTGGTCGATATAAGAAGATGAAGGACAGAAATATTCCTATTTTCATTGCAAATCCGTCTTCTCATGCGGAAAAAATTTTTAATATGACGGGGCTTTACACCCTTATGCCAAAAATTGTTTAAAGGAGTTTTTTATGAAATATTCAAATTTTATGGAAGTGACTTTTAAAGCACTTTCTGTTAATGAAGGTTTTGCTCGCGTGTGTGTGGCTTCTTTTTGTGTGCAGTTGAATCCGTCTGTGGATGAGATTACTGACATCAAAACAGCTGTTTCAGAAGCGGTGACAAATTGCGTTGTGCACGCTTATCCAACTTCTGTCAAGGGTGACATCATCTTGCGCTGTGAACTTGAAGATGACTTGGTTACTGTGATTGTTGCTGACAAAGGTGTGGGAATTAAGGATGTTGCAAGAGCGCGCGAGCCGTTTTATACATCAAAGCCGTCTGCAGAACGCTCCGGGATGGGATTTACTGTGATGGAAAGCTTTATGGATGATGTTCAGGTGACATCAAATTCTTTTGGCACAAGCGTGAGAATGACAAAACGTCTTTCTTCAAATCCTTGCGCTGTGGCAGGTTGATTGATGCTGGGGCAGGAAGAAACCCTTGACCTTATCAAAAAAGCACAAGCGGGGGACGAGTTTGCCAAGGAAAAATTGGTAAACGAAAACTCACCGCTCATCAAAAGTGTCATCAGGTGGTTTCGGGATAAAGGTGTGGAAAACGATGACCTATATCAACTTGGGTGTCTTGGCTTTTTGAAAGCAATTAACCATTTTGATTGCTCATATAATGTCAAATTCTCCACATATGTCGTGCCGATGGTTGTGGGAGAAATCAAACGATTTATGCGTGATGATGGGGCGATTAAGGTTTCAAGAGCAATTAAGGGATTGAATGTCAAAATCAACAAATTTATTGACGAATTTTTTTCAAATAATGGCAAAAAAGCGACTGTTTCGGATGTTGCGAAGCATTTCAAAATCAGTGAACAGGAAGTTGTTTTGGCAATGGATTCGGCAAAGATGCCTGTTTCTCTTTATGCACCATTTGATGATGGCGAAGAAGATGGATTGACATTGATTGACCGCTTTGATGGGCAGGAAAATGAAGATTTTGTGGATAAGTTTGCGTTGAAAGAGATTGTTGAAAGTTTGGAAGAACGAGATAAAAAAATCATCTTACTTCGTTATTTTTATGACAAAACACAAAGCGAAATTGCAGAGCGCTTGGGGGTGTCACAGGTGCAGGTTTCTCGGCTTGAAAACAAAATTTTGGAAAATTTGCGCAAAAAACTCAGCCTTTGAGCAGTTTTTCTTTGCTTTTGGCGGAAAATGTTGATATAATGTTTGTGAATATCCTTTTTGGATTGGTTCGAACTATGAAAAAAATTACTGATGAAAAAAGCACTAAAAAAGTGGTTAAGAAAAAGAAAATAAGAGTTCTGATTGACAGTGATGTGGCAAATGAAATTGACGACCAATTTGCAATTTGCTATGCTCTTTCGCGTCCGGATAATTTGGAAGTTTTGGGCATTACAATCGCGCCTTTTCGCGTTTCTTGGCAAAAAAATCTTGAAGTGAAGGACAGTTTGATTGACAGCAAAAACGAAGCATACCGCATTTTGAGATTGTTTGGAATCAAACATGACACACAAAATCCTTTTGTCTATCTTGGTTCTGCCGGGTTTTTAAGCGAAGGATATGAAGAAACAAGCCCTGCAGTTGAGAAAATTATTGAACTTGCAAAGTCAAAGAAGGATTTTTATGTTTGTTGCCTTGGAACTCTCACAAATGTCGCTTTGGCAATCAAAAAAGCACCTTCAATTGCTTCAAAACTCAAAATTGTTTGGCTTGGAACGGAAAATATCTTGCTTGACAATTTCAACGACTCAAACTATCGCAAAGACGTTGATGCATTTGATTTTGTGATGAAAAGCGGTGCGGATTTGACGATTTTTCCGACCGAACTTGCCCGCGCGTTTGTCACTTCAACATACGAATTTTCGCGAAATATCAAGGGAAATCAAGTTGCGAAATATTTGCATTCTCTCATGGACAAATTTGTGTTTACAAAGGAAAATTTGGGGATTAAGACCATCTATGACATCGGACCTGTTGCATATCTTCTTAATATGGACAAATTTGGTGTCAAGGAAATTGATGCAAAAATGTTGAAGGTTGACACACAAAGAACCGTTCATTATGTTGTTTCAAATCCGAAAAATTCATTCGTTTGGGTTGATTTCTTAAATTCCATAAACAGCAACAAGGATGTTTATCTCAAACCCAAAGTTTTCTTTGTTTCTGACACTCATTTTGGGGATTACAACAAAATCAGACGCAAACAAGTGCCTTGCAAAACTGTTGAAGAAATGAATGAAATGCTTGTAAAACGCTGGAATAATGAGGTTGGAACAAGGGATATTGTATATCACATGGGCGACTTTGGGGACTATAACTTTGTGAAAAAACTTAACGGAAAAATCACTTTGATTTGCGGAAATATGGAAAAACATGACGCAAAAAATGATTTTGTTTGGTTCCGAAACAAACTTATCAAACTTGGTTTCGAAGATGTGATTTTTGATGGGATGTATTTGGATGAGAAAATTTTTGGCGAAAAAGTGTATCTCACACACAAGCCGTCTGATTGCAAAAAAGATTGTATGAATATCTTTGGGCATGTTCACACGCTTTCGCTCGTAAAGAAATTTGGGTTTAATGCCTGCGTTTCTTTCCATTATTATGCTCCGGTGAAGTTGGAAACTGCAAAGAAATACCTAAATTTCGTCAAAAATGAACTTGATAATGATGCACTTATTTAGTTTTTTGATAAAAATTTGAAAAATTCGTAAAAATTCTTGACATTTGTTTAATTTTATAATAAAATGGTTGAGCAAGTGTCAATTTCGGGGTGTGGCTCAGTTGGTAGAGCGCGCGGTTTGGGACCGTGAGGTCGGGGGTTCGAGACCCTCCACCCCGACCAGCAAACTTTTTGTTTGCATACTTGCAAGGCGTCAGGGCCTTTAGCTCAGTTGGTTAGAGCGACCGGCTCATAACCGGTTGGTCCGCGGT
>CAYOEW010000041.1:0-5336 GCA_964403245.1 uncultured Lachnospiraceae bacterium | reverse complement strand
TACTTTTGAAACCTTGTAAAGAGGTGGCTGTGCGCCGTATACATGTCCATTTTCGATGAGCGGACGCATGAAACGGAAGAAGAATGTCAAAAGCAAAATTCTGATGTGTGAGCCGTCAACATCGGCATCGGACATACAGATGATTTTGTTGTAACGAAGTTTGCTTTCATCAAAATCATTTCCAGTTCCTGCACCAAAAGCGGTTATCATTGCACGAATTTCGGCGTTTTCAAGAATTCTGTTAAGTCTTGCCTTTTCAACATTCAAAATCTTTCCGCGAAGTGGCAAAATTGCTTGAAATCTGCGGTCACGTCCTTGTTTTGCTGAACCGCCAGCGGAATCTCCTTCGACGATGTAAATTTCACACAAACTGCTGTCCTTTTCACTGCAATCAGCAAGTTTTCCAGGGAGAGTTGTGTTTTCAAGCACACTTTTTCTTCTTGTTGATTCTCTTGCAAGTCTTGCAGCATCACGAGCACGTTGGGCGGTGACACTCTTCATGATGAGTTCTCTTGCCTCGGAAGGATGTTCTTCCAAATAGTCCCCAAACGCTTCCTGCATTGCTTTATACACAATTGTTCTCATTTCGCTGTTGCCCAATTTGGTCTTTGTTTGACCTTCAAATTGTGGTTCGCGAAGTTTTACTGAAATGACAGCGGTAATTCCTTCTCTGCAATCTTCACCAGAAAGTTTTTCATTTTCTTTGATGATTTTGTTTTTGACTGCATAGTCATTTATCACTTTTGTAAGGGCGTTTCTGAAACCTTCAAGGTGAGTTCCGCCTTCTTCGGTGTTGATGTTGTTTGCGTATGTGTTTATGATTTCGTTGTAACTGTCGTTGTATTGGAAACAAACTTCAACTTCATTGATAACATCGCCCTTGTCGTTGTGATTGAACTTGTTGAAGTAAACAGGATATGAAAGCAAGGTTTGTTTGTTTTGGTTCAAATATGTCACAAATTCAACAATTCCGCCTTTAAATTCAAATCTATCCTTTCTTTCCTGTCCTTCTCTTCTGTCTTCAAGAGTGATGACCAAACCTTTGTTCAAAAAGGCGATTTCGCGGAAACGATTTTTGAGATTGTCATAGTTAAATTCGGTTGTTTCAAAAATCTCTGGGTCTGGATAGAACGTTACAGTCGTTCCAGTTTTGTCCGAACTTCCAATGACCTTCAAAGGAGCAAGACTTCTGCCTCTTGAAAATTCAATGAAGTGGTGTTTTCCGTTTTGATAAACATCAACAGTAAGTTTTGTTGAGAGTGCGTTTACGCAGGACACTCCGACACCATGCAAACCGCCGGAGATTTTGTAACCTTCACCACCAAATTTTCCACCAGCATGCAATTTTGTCAAAACGACTTCAACCGCACTCTTTCCTTCTTTGGCGATGATTCCGGTTGGAATTCCGCGACCATTGTCAACAACAGAACATGAACCGTCTTGATTGATGATGACGTCAATCTGTGTGCAATATCCCGCCAAGGCTTCGTCAATTGAGTTGTCCACAACTTCTTGCACAAGGTGATGAAGACCATGTGTGTCAGTTGAGCCAATATACATTCCTGGGCGTTTTCTGACAGGTTCAAGACCTTCCAAGACTTGAATTTCACTCGCGTCATATTTCACGCTTTTCGAAAGTTTTTCACCTTCCAATTCTTCGCTTTTTGGCATAACATTTTCGTTTTCAATTTGTTCCATAACCGCATTATTTCCTTTATATTATATAAATATACTATATTATAACATATATAAGGGAAATTTGCTAGTATTTTTGTTATTTTTTTTAAAGATTTAAGGCTTATTTTGACAAAAAACACCCTTATTTTTGGAGTTTTTGAGTCAAATGCAAAAAAGTGAAGAAAAGATTGGTTTTTGCTTAATTTGGTGACATTTGACGCCTTGACTTTTTTGTGCTTTTGTGAGATACTTGTAAGAGAGAGGAAAGGATGAGAGATAAACTTAATTGCCCGTTGATGAAAGCGAAAGAATATTGGGCTTTTTTGAGAAAATTTCAAAAGGTGACAGGTGAATATGGAATTTCGCCGAGTTGGGAAATGTTCACAGGCAGAAAGGTTTGGATAAATGGAAAACCTGACAAAAACAAGAGTTTTTCAAGATTTTTTTATTTTCAAGAGAGAGATTACTCTCAATTGAATTTTCTTTTGAACCAAATCTCACAAAAAACCACCATGCTTCGAAACAGTCCAAATGCCAAGGAAGGCATGGATAAAGTGGAAGAAATCATGCGAAGTGTCATCTACAAAATTGACAAGGATGTCAACAGTGAGTGTTACAGAGCAAATCAAATTTATAAGAAACTTTCAAAAAAATATGTGAAACACATTTTTGAATATTATTTAAAACACGAATTCAACGCAAATGAATGTTGTGACAAGTGGATGGATGCATACAGGGAAATCATCAATCATCCGGATTTTGCTGGTTACAGCAATCTTATCAAAGAAAATTACATCACCTTCAACACAGCATTCCAATTTGTTTTTGAATATGCATACGCACGCAGGGTTGATGGGGTGGATATGACCGCAGATGAACTTTTGAAGTTTGTTACAAACACATATTCCTTGTCTTCCGGAAAAGGTTATTCTTCATACAGAGATATTCGTGCGTTTGTCAGAAGTGGAAATTGGTCACCAGTTGCAGTTGAAAAAATCAAATTGGGAATGGAAACTTGGGCAAACTGGATGTCTGACGGAAAAGAAATAAGAAAATATAATCCAATTGAACTTGCATGCATCTCTCATTGTATGCTTGTTCAAATGCAGGCATTTCCAGACGGAAATCATCGTCTTGCAAGACTTGTTGCAAACGAAGTT
The DNA here is from genome assembly GCA_964403245.1 of uncultured Lachnospiraceae bacterium. Taxonomy (GTDB): domain Bacteria; phylum Bacillota; class Clostridia; order Christensenellales; family UBA1242; genus Caccovivens. The sequence goes on along the minus strand of CAYOEW010000041.1, from coordinate 2,499 downwards.
TTGATTGAAAATGAAACTCCACCAGTTTATATCCCATTTGACAAGAGAGATGCATATAATCAAGCGACAAACAAGGCGATTGAAACACATCAACTTGATGATTTGATTGAAATTTATTACAATCAAGTTATGGAAAGTGCAAACGAAATCAACGCATGTTTGGATAAACTTGTGAAAAAGGAATTGCCAGCAAAAGAAGAAAAAACATTGTAAAGCCCGCAGAATTTTGCGGGTTTTTTGCAATAAAAAAACTGCACCGAATTGATGCAGTCGATATTTGGTTGCGAGGACAGGATTTGAACCTGTGACCTCCGGGTTAGACTACGCTTCGCTTCGTGGCGTTCGCAAAACCTAACTGTTTTGCTCGGCAGGACCCCGGCTCGCTTCCAGCCCGCCGGACAACATAACCCTGTTTGCAATAAAAAAACTGCACCGAATTGATGCAGTCATTATTTGGTTGCGAGGACAGGATTTGAACCTGTGACCTCCGGGTTATGAGCCCGGCGAGCTTCCGAGCTGCTCTACCTCGCGTCATTGACTTTCTTATTATAAACAAATTGTATGCATAAAGTCAAGGGTTTATCCAAAAAAATCATAAAATAAATGTCACAAAAAGGGTAATCATTGCCAAAAGGTAGGCAAAATGATTGTAATTTGTCTTTTTATATGTCGAAAGAATTGCATAACAGCCAAACAAAAGTGCACCAATGCAATAGATTATGTTTGTGATTGTTTTTGCGTAAAGGATGACAGTTATGATTTGTCCAAAACAAATTCCAACCGCCAAAAACACAAGAAAGAAACTTAACACATCAAAGAGATTTACATCTTCTTTCTTTATCATAAGAAGGAATGTTGAAGCACAGGCGATTGCAAGCCCAATCAAAAATCCATATGCTGTTTCTGTGCCGATGTAAAGTCCGGCAAATCCAATGCAAATTGCTGAAATCAACAAGCATATGCTGTTAATCAAACTTCCGTTGCTGTTTTGAAAAAGATGTTTTTGTTTTTTGTCTTCATTTTGATTTTCTTCAAAATCTTCTTGCCAGTTTGCGTCATCAAATGGTTTTTCAAGTGATTTTGCTTGCTTTTCAGCCAAGAAGCCTTTCAAGTCAAATAATGACAGAAAAATTGGAAGAGAACTCAAAATGAGAAGGATTGAATATCCTGAAAAGATTTTGCCATATGTTGCGGAAACAATTCCAAAGCATGTGACTGCAATCAGAAGTCCTGTGCGCAACAAAAAACCAGCTGTCTTGTGATTTTTCACAAAACAAAGTGCCACTGCAAGAATCAAGCACGCTGAAGCCATGCAAATCAGTCCAATCAATGTCATATCAATATTATAAACAAAAATCCACAAATTGTCCAACAAAAAACACGACAAAGTTGCCGTGTTTTTTCATTTTTGCTTTTTTTCAAAAATATGGATGAATTTCTTGGAAAAAATTATTTCCCAGCAGGTTTGAAACTGTCTTTAAGAGAAATTGTTTTGTTGAAAATCATTCTCTCATTGGTTGAGTCTTTGTCAACACAATAATATCCCTTTCTCATAAATTGGAATTTGTCTTCAACTTTTGCAGTTTTAAGGAAATTTTCAGCCAAAGCAGTTGATTCGGTCATTGAGTCTGGTTCAAGCAAATCACTGATTGCAACGCCATCAGCCAAAGCTTTTGCAGGGGCTTTATATTCTGCTTTAACGAGATTTTTGAAATCTCTGATTGTAACTTCAAAGCAGTTGTCAGCAGAAACAAAGTGGATTGTCCCTTTGCACTTAATTCCAGAATTGTCCTGACCACTCTTTGTTCCTGGGATGTATTCGCATTCCAAGTGGTCAATTTCGCCGTTTTCGTCAAAAACAACTTTGTTGCATTTGATGATGTATGCACCTTTAAGTCTTACAATTCCGCCTTCAACAAGTCTGTTGTATTTTGGTGGTGGATTGAGGCTGAAATCTTCTTTTTCGATGTAAATCACATTGCTGAAACGAGCGGTGTGTTTGCCTGCATTTTCATCGTTTGGATTGTTGTCAATTTGAATTTCTTCACTGCCTTCATAGTTTGTGATAATCACTTTGAGTGGGTCCAAAACGACCATTGATCGAGTTGCAATTTTGTTCAAATCTTCGCGAACATAATATTCAAGAGCGGAGAAAGGAACGGTGACTTCAATTGTGCTTCCCCAACCAACCGATTTAACAAAATCCTTGACAGCTTTTGCGGTGTATCCTCTTCTTCTCAAACCGATGAGAGTCGGAAATCTTGGGTCATCCCAACCACTGACATATCCGCCTTTGACAAGTTGTTTGAGATATCTTTTTCCAGTCAACACATTTTCAATGACAATTCTTGAAAATTCTCTTTGCTTTGGAGCATATTTTTTGCCCCAGCCATGTTCAACAAACCATTCATACACAACTCTGTGGTCTTGGAAACCTTTGTCGCACAAGCTGTAAGTTGTTCCTTCCAAGCAGTCTTCCATTGGATGAACGAAGTCATA
>CAYOEW010000040.1:0-5767 GCA_964403245.1 uncultured Lachnospiraceae bacterium | reverse complement strand
TTTTGCAAGTTCAAGTGCTTCATTGATTGCAACCGCCTTTGCCGTTCCGCAAAATTCAATTTCAGTCAAAGCGACATAAACAAGAGCAAGGTCAATTTTGAAAAGTCTTGAATATTCATAGTTTTTCAAATTTTCTTCAATTTGAGTTTTGAGTGTTTCTTTGTTTTCTTCAAAAGCAGACATGATATCTTCAAAAAATTTGACATCTTCTTCTTTTTTAAGCACAATCAAATTTTCTTTTGAAAGTTCCTTCTCGCATTCGTGGAAAAGCGACTCAAAAACCAATTTAAAGGCATTTTCTCTGGCATCGTTACGCATTTTCAACCTCTTTGTCACATTCAACATTGATCACGTGAACGTTGATTTTAAGCGGTTTTAAAGCCACCATTGTTGAGAGTGAGTTTCTGATGTTTTCTTGAACTCTGTATGCAATGTCCGGAACGCTGTATCCGATGTGGATGTTGATGTAAACATCAATTGTCAAAGCACCATTTTGTTCAAATTTGATTTCAACGCCATCATCATATTTGTTGAAAATCTTCTTTATCCATGGACGAGCGGAATTTGTCACACTTTCAACGCCGTTAATTTCCTTTGCAGCAAGATTGATGATTGAAACCAAAATCTTTCTGTCAAGAGTGATTTTTCCGTTGTTTGCAGTTTTGTTTTTGTCTGCCATATCTATCTCCTTGTGTATTTCAACACTATTCTATCACAAGTGACAAACATTTTGCAAACTATTCAGCAGAAATTACAACAATATTTCTTAACTCTGTGCCAAGTTGCTCTTTTACAATGGTTGTGATTTGTGCAACTTCATTTTCTGTAAGACTTGTCCCCTTGACAACAACATTCACTTTGTTTCCAACAGAGATGACACAATCTGAAAAACCTTGAGCCTTGATGAGCCCTTCCACTGCAAGTTCTTTCTCCATTGTTGCGATGAGAGCAAGTTTAGCATCTTCCGCATTTTTTATTGCGCTTTCAGTCGAGGAACTGCTTTCAATGATTGCATCATAATAGAGTATTTCTTGGTCACGCGTGCTTTCTCTGTCGTTGCGATATGAAGTGAAATAACTTGTTGTTGCAACATTTGTGTTTGTTTCAGTAACTTGATTGTTGAGAGCAATGTTGAGATATCCAGTCACGCCCAACAAAACGACCATAACGGACAGAATGATGATTTTTGTTCTTTTTTTCATGTTTTATTCTCCTTTTTACGCTAAAACTGTGATTTCATTTTGGTCGATTTCCAAAACAGTTTCGACCGCTTCCAAAATTGCCATTTTGACCTTTATATCTTCCGCACCTTTTGCTACAACAATCACCCCCTTTATGACAGGATAATTTTCTTTGACCACAACAGGTTGTCCTGACACCAAAATGATGTTTGTTGTTGTCGTTGTGGTCTGCGTGTCACCCGACACAATGTTTTTCGTTTCTGAATTGGAGGCATATTCATATGAAAATCCACTTTTAAGAGTGATAATCACATTGACATCCCCAACTCCCGAAATTTTGGACAATACATTACATAACTTATTCTCCAAATCGCTGACATATTCCATGTTGTCGGACGATGTTTGTGTCGAATTTTCGGTCAAATTGTCATTTTTCGTTTTTATCCCAGCAAAACAAACAACACAAACCAAAATTGCCACAAAAACAGCAATAATGACTTGCATTTTTTTGTTTGTTTTGAAATTTATCCAAAAATCTTTAATTTTGTTCACCAAAAGTCACCTCCACATTTTTCAAAAGTGAAAACTCATCAATAAGTTCTCTGATTTTGTATTTTGCTTTCGAAATATCTTTACTTGGAAAATTTTGTCCATATTCCAAATCGCGTAAATCGACATAAATCCCATAAATTTTCAAATTTTCCTCAAAGATGTCAGCATTGATTGAAATTTTCACCTTGAAAAGTCCATTTTCTTGAATTTTGTCACTCAAATCAACTGTAATTGCGTTGAGCTTGTCAAGATTAACCTGCTCCAAATAGTCCGTCTGCAATCCGCTTTCGCTCTCCGAAAAAAAATGCGATATGTCAAAATCCTTTCCAAACACATTTGGAAGTGGTAGAATAATCACAAGAAGGACAATAAACGAAAAAATCACTTTGACATATTTGTTTATCTGACCTTCCGGCAGAACAAATTCCGCCAAAACACTCAAAATGATGACGCCTGCAATTGAAAGTAGCCATGAAGAAATCCCGCTCATATTTTTCTCCCTTAAATCAAATTTGCACTCAACATCACAAGTCCCGTAAGCACCAAATACATAAACGAAACCGAAACTATGATTGCAACAAGAAGTGACATGCTTTTTGAAATTTCGCTGACAAATCCTGCAATCTTTTTGTCACCAATTGGTTCAATGATTCCCGCCATAAATTTGAGTGCAAGAGAAAAAATCACAATTTCAATCACTGGAGATACAATTGTTGAAAGAAGAAGAAAAAGTCCAACTCCACCAACCGCATTTTTGATCAGAACACTGCTTGCCATGATGATCGAAAGCCCATCTGACACATATCCTCCAACAATCGGGATGTAACTTTTGATTGCATATTTTGCAGTGCGAATTGACAGCCCATCAACCGACCCTGCCATGATTCCCTGAATGCTTACAAACCCCAAAAACAGCGTGAAACAGAGTCCCAAAATCCACTTGAAAGCCGATTGCAAGAAGTTTACAAAATGACCGAGTTTGACGTTGTTTGACAAATTCCCAACAATTGAAAATACGATTGAAAAAACAAAAATTGGCAAAAGAACATAGGTGATGAGAGAAACAAACATATTCCCCAAAAGAGCAATTGCTGGTTGATATATCCCAACCGACACTGTCCCGCCAACCGCGGTCATAAGCGTCAACAGGATTGGAAAAATCAAATCAAAAGACGACTTGATTTCGGTGAGAGTGATTGTTGTCATTTTGACAATTTGAACCACGCTCGTGCCAAGAAAAACAATCACAATGCCATATGTCACAAAATGGACAATGTTTCCAATTCCCTTTCCGCTTGAAATTGGCTTCAATGCAGACACCATCCCACCCAAAATTGCAATTGAAATGATGCTTGCAACAATTGGAAGATAATCCTTCAAACCTGACCAAAAAATTGATATAACCGCCGAAAAAAAGTTTTGAGACTGGTCGGCATATTGCCCTGAAATGACATATTCGACTTTTTCCTTGAAACTTTTGGATGCAAACAAATTTTGCGCTTGCGAAGAAAGTTGCGTAACAATCAAATCAAGTTCCGAAAAGTTTAAATTTGAAAGTTGCTTTTCAACTTCCTCTGACAAGTCCTTTTCCAAATCGCTTTGTTCCAAATTTTCCGCAACAGCAACATTGACAGAAAATCCTTTTGAAATGTCAAACCTTCCATAAAAACAACTCAAAAAAATCAAAGCAATCACAATCCATATCCACTTTTTGCGTTTCATTTTGGCATCAACTCCATGACAATATCCAAAATGCTTGTCACAACGGGAATTGCCATGACCAAAATGACAATTTTCCCGCCCAACAAGACCTTGTCCGCCAAACTTGAATTTCCAGTGTCAGTGCACAGTCCGGCGGTGAACTCGGTCAGATATCCAATTCCAATGATTTTGAAAATCACAGCATAAAGCGATGAATTTATGCCAGATGTTTGGAAGATTTGATTGAAAACACCAAAGACGGATGAAAGATATGAAAGTGTGTAAAACAGGATGATAACTCCCCCAACAACAGAAATTAAAACAGCAAAATCAGAGCGGACTGGACGCACAATAAGACAAGCAACGCATGTTATGATTGCAATTGATATGATTTTGTAGAGTGTGTCCATTTACCCTCCTTGTCAAAGCAAAAACGATGCGAAATTGAAGAGTGTTTTGATGCTTGAAAAGAGTTCAGAAATCATTCCCAGCACCATGAAAAGCACGATAATCACGCCAGCCAGCGTTGAGAGAGTTGAGATGTCTTCTTTTCCGCTGTTCTTCAAAATTTGCCCAACGACTGCCGTTAAAATTCCAATTCCTGCGATTTTAAATATTATTTCAACATCCATCACAGCCTCCCACTATATGAGAATGATAACCAAAAACAATCCGGCAACAATTCCCAATTTGAGTGACAGTGAGCCATATTTTTTTTGCTCCTGATCGCAGATTGCTTTGATTTCAGAAAATCTTGCGACAAACGATGAAATTTCCTTTGTTTGATTTTCAACATCACTTCTTCCCAAAGTTTTGAAAAACAGTAAAATCAAATCCTTTTCTTCTTGTTTCAAAATGTCAATTCCTTTGAAAATTTCGCTTGTAAGTTCACATTTTTTATCCAAAAAATCAACAAACTTTTGGTCAATTCCAAGCAAATTTTTTCGAGTTGTTTCGTCAAAATTCAACACAAGAACTTTCAACCGTTCACGCGAAAAATTGATTTCAATTGAAAGTTTGTCAGCAAGTGAAATGAGTGAAGCAAAAAACCTTTTTCTCTTTTGATATTTTCTTGAAAAAACATATCCCATAAAAGTGCAACCGCAAAACAAAATCAAAATAAAAACATATTTCATATCGCTCTCCCTTGATGATATATTCGTGCCAAATTTTCATCATAAACGCCTTCAAAAGTTCCCGGTCCGTTACGCTTTGAGAGAAGAACAAAACGGCTGAAAATTTTTTCTTTCAAAATCTTTTCAAAAAGTGGTTTTTTCACGAGATTTTCAATGCTTTGCGCGTGTGTTGATGCGACCAGTTTCACCCCGCAATTTGTCGCATAGCAGATTGCTTCAATGTCATCTTCCTGCCCCAGTTCATCCGTCACAATAATGTCCGGAGAAAGTGAGCGTATCCCATTTTCAAAGCCTGTTTTCTTGTCAGAAAAGCAAATTTTGTCTGTGAAATGTGAGTTAATTCCTTGGTCGAGTTCCCCGCGCTCATCCAAAATCAAGACATTACAAGAAATCATCCTTTCCGAAAGTTGATTGACAAAATCACGCAAAAATGTTGTCTTTCCGCACCCCGGTGGCGATACAACAAGAGTGTTTTGAATTTCATCTTCTTTCACAAGAAAAGAAAACGCATTCAAACTGCAATTTTTGATGATATGCGGAACACGTATGTTGCAACTTGAAAAGTTTGACATGGTTTTGATATGCCCATTCTCTTCAATCAAATTGCCTCCAATTCCAATTCTGACCGCCTCATCAGTGACAATAAACCCCTTTTTGATTTGTTCGTTTACGGAATAGATTGAGCACTCACTTGCGCGAAAAATCACATCTTCAATCATGATTTTACTGACAAAAAGTGCATTTTGAAGGTTGGAAGTTACGCCATTTTCAGAGAGAAAGAAATTTTTCCCACTCACATTCACCACAATCGGTTTTTCAGCACGAAGGCGAATTTCATTTACCGCTTTCATATTGACTTTTTGAGATAAAATTGCAAAAATCTTATCAGGCAGAATTTTTTCAAGCATAACAAACTCCTTAACGCATTGTATGATGCTTTGAGTTTTGAATAACAGAAAAAAAGTGGCATTTTTTGTCACTTTTTTGCTTTTTTGTTTATTTGAGAAATTTATTTTCAAAAACAAACACAAATTTCAATCTTTGTGTTCTTTTTGACCATTCAAATCGAATGATAATATCCCAAAAAATTTGAATTTTGACTTGACAAAGTTTTTCAAGATGAATATAATGAAAATACCGAGCTAGATGGGAAGTTAGCGGTGTCCTGTAACCTGCAATCCGCTACAGCAGGATTGA
>CAYOEW010000039.1:0-5909 GCA_964403245.1 uncultured Lachnospiraceae bacterium | reverse complement strand
AAGAAATGAGAAATGTCAAAATTGATGGGGAATGGGTGCAACGTCCGTTCTATAAAATTGATGACTCTCTTCCATATGGGCATGGTGAAAAATCAGTTTATATGCTTTCTGGCTTCATGAAATTGACGCGTGAAGAAGCAATGGCAATCAATTGGCATATGGGTGCATTCGATGAAAGAGCGAAAAACAGCCCATATATGCTCAAAAATGTCTTTGGGAGATATCCAAACGCTTTTCTCTTTCATCTTGCGGACTATATGGCAACATATCTTGATGAAAAAACTGTTGAAGATTAAAACTTAATTTGAAATAATTATTAAAGAAAAATATCATATATATATTGTGATATTTTTTTGTTTTCTTGCAAAAAAAGTCGTAAAAATGCATTTTTTTTGACAAATGGTATTGACAGTCATTTTAAATTATTGTAAAATTATATCAACAAAAACGGAGGTGCTTTATGCAATTTGAAGTTAAAGGGAAAAAATATTCAATCAATTCTCTTGATATAAGTCAGGCGGAATTTAACGAAATTTACGAAAAAACTGGAGATTTCGACAAAAAAACTGGACTTGGAAAAATCGAAATAGACGGTTACAAATTTCTCTTTGCATTGGATAATGAAAGTGGCTGTAAAGTTTGTTTTGCTCTTAATGGGAATAATCGTAAAACAGGACATTTTAAGTCAAAAGGTCACCTTGTGACAATTGCTGCAGAAAGAAATGTTCAAAATGTTGATAAAGACGGGAAAGTTGTTTTTGATTCAGACAGAAAAGTTCAAACTCACAAAGAAATTTTGTTTGGATTCAGTAAACATGGTTCAATGTCAACCGGAAAGGGTGGAAATGGAATTAAAATCAGAAAGAACACTGAAAAATTCAAAGACTTGATAGGAGCTGTCAACGAGTTGAGAGAACAAGAAAATTTCCTTTCTCTTTACGATGATCTTTACAAAGGTGTGAGAACATTCTCTCTTGATGAACAAGGAATCGGAACATCAAAAGGCTCTGACACAAAAGCGCCAAGTTTGGAAGTGAATTATTATATTGCAGAGCGCAATGACCCTTCAAAAGAACCTGTTTATTTCGTTGTTGCTCCACACTATCTTTCAGAAAACAGAAAGAGAACTGGAAAAGATGGAAAATCGCTTTGGATGATAACTTCAACCCAAGTTAAGAATTTGGTTGGAAATTCAGACGCAACAATTGAAGACTTGTTTGGAAAATGCGAAACTTTTGAAGAAGTTGCTGAAATGCTTAAATCTGCCGGTTCAGTTGTTGTGAAAAACATCTCTGAAAATGAATTTACTGGAAAATCAAAGGTAACTCACTATGGTGAAAGAAACAATGGCGTGGTTGTTGATGACCTCACAATGAATGTTATGGACGAAAGAGTGAGAGAAGAAAACAATCTCAAAACTTGGACGGACAAAAGTTATGGCAAAGGAAAGGCTTCTTATACAAAAACTTTGAAAAACGGAATAAAGAAACATCCAGCACGCACTGTTATTTTGACTTTGGTTACCGTTGCTGCGTTGGGAGCAATCGCTGGCGCAACATACAAATACATCACAACAAGAGACGCAGATAACAACAAAACGGCTTTAAGAATTGAACAAGAAAATAAAGAAAAAGCGATTGCAAATCTTGTGATTGAAACAGAAAATGCACATGCATTTGGAAAATTACAAGCAATGGAAGAAATTGAAGGCGTGAAAGACCTCTATCGCTTTACTTTGAATGATAATGGCACACAAGACATTAAAATGGGTATGATGTCAGAAATTGTAAAAAATGAAATTAAAACTTACACACAGATAAGTTGGCCAACATATCAAAATGCAAATGGAGAAATGGTTGCTTTGACAGCAGAAGATCTTTCTCCTGAACAACTTGCAAAAATTGATTATACAATCCCGGTAGTTGAGAGCTATTTTAGAGAACTTGGGGAAGCAGCATTTTCTGAACTTGTTGGAAAAGGTGCTCCTGTTGGGACAAAAGATGAAAGCGGAATACATCCAAATATTGTTTATGTTGTTGGAACAACTGGAACTGCAGATGATGCATATCAATTTGCTGACAACATGGTAAATTATTTGACATCAATTGGAAATCTTGATAAAGAAGAAATTTCTTATGCAGTAACTTCATATGAAGAAGGTTTTCTCAAAAAATTTGAATATCTTTTGGCAAACGGCAAAGTTTCAGACGAATCAATTGTTGACGAAACAATCAAAATCAAAGAAGTTTTTGATTATAACTCACAAGAAATTCAAACTATTCTTTCAAATGTGACAAAAGACAGCGCAAAATTGTTGTATGTTGACGAAAATGTCGCATTTGCAATTTCAAACGAAAATTCAAAGAATGGTGCGGGAAATGTTTTATATCAACTCACTCTTCCTGCTTCAGCAAATGTTGAAACATCAAAAGGCTTGACAGAAGCGTTGAAGAGCGCAACTCTCACAACAACGGCAAAAGTTGCTGGAAAAGTTCTTGGAAGCAAATATTCAAGTGCACTTGAAGTGTTTGAAAATAAATTCTGCAAAGACAATAATGTTGAAAATGCGAAAATGTTTGTGTTTGACACAGTAAAGACGTTGGAAGGTGATGGAAACTTTTCTGTAGACCCAAACTACTTTATGGTGATAAACAACGGACAGGAAGTAAGAGTTGTTGATAATAATGTGAAAGTGATTGCGGAAATTGGAGAAAAAGTCGGAGATTTGACTGCAGTTGCAATTCTTGGAAATTATGTAACAAACAAAAGCTATTTGGTTGAAAGAAATGTTCCAATTGAAACATCTTACACCGAAAACGAAGTTCCTGTTACAGAAGTTGAAAATGTTTCTGTAAACGAAGAAGAAAAAGTTTTGGCGTAAAACTTAAAATTAAAGAAAGACCTGTTTGGGTCTTTTTTTAATCAAAAAAAGATGTGACAAAATCTTCACATCTTTTTTTATTTGGCTCCGGAGAAAGGATTCGAACCTTCGACCTTGCGGTTAACAGCCGCCTGCTCCACCGCTGAGCTACTCCGGAATATCAACGGTTACTGTCACATTTTATCAAATCTGAATAATTATGTCAATAAAAAAACGAAAATTCTTTCAACTTTTTTTGAAAAAATAAAATAATGTGTTACAATCAAGCGTAAGCAACTTTAAAAGTGGAGTTTTGATAATTGATAAAAATTACGAAATAGAAAAGGAGAGAAATATGAAAAAAGTTTTGATTACATTTGTTGAAGCGGGGATGGGACATATTACAACCGCACAGGCAATATTGGATGCTCTAAATTTAACCGGGGGGGGGAGATGTTGAAATAGTTGCCAAAAATATTTTTCATGAAAACGAAACATTGAAAAAATATGAAAGATTTTTGGTGAATGAAACAAAAAAATCAAGTTCAAATGCGCTTCACTCAAGGACTCAACTTCTTGCAATGCACTTGTTTGGGTCTCAAAACACATTGAAATTTGTAAACAGTTGTGTTTATGGCAAACAGAAAAAATTATATATTGAAGAATTGAAGAAAATAAAGCCGGACATCATTATTGACACGCATTATTTTACATCCTATGCGTCAGTTTGTTATCGAAATAAATTTGCACCTGATTGCAAAGTGATAACATATGACCCGGACAACAATGTTCATGGTTGGTGGGACAGAAGAGTTGACTATTTCATTGTGAACAACGAAAATGCTGTTGTTGAAGCGGTTGAAAAGAGAAAGTTTGCGCCAGAGAAGGTTAAAAAAGTTTTCTTCATCACGCGACAAGGTGTGGTGAATTGTGATGAAAGCAAAGAGTTCTATCGCGAAAAATATAACATTCCAAAAGACAAGTTTGCGGTAAAACTTGCTGATGGGGTTTATGCAAAGGCAAAAATGAAAAGTTTTGTTTATGAACTCTGCAAATCAAAGGAAGAAATGACGATTGTTGCAATTGCTGGAAAGAATAAAAAATTGTATAACGAACTCATGCAATTAAAAGAAACTCTTCCAAAAAACATCAATTTGATGCCGTTTGAATTTGTTCCGGAAGTTTATGAAATATGTAAGGCATGTGATTTGTTTGTCACAAAAGGTGGGCCGAATGCTGTTTTGGATAGTGTTTTTGTGCAAACTCCAATTGTGATAAATTATTATGCAAACAACATCGAAGGGACAACGAAGAAATTGTTTGTTGACACGCTTGGATGTGGAGAATTTATTAAAAATAAAGAAAAAGCGCGTGAATTTGTTGAAAAATGTGTAAAAAATCCCGAAATTTTGAACAAATATGTCGAAAACGAGAAAAAATTGGATAAAAAACGCAACGGAGCGCAAGAAATTGCTGATTTTGTGCTTAAAATTGTGAAAAATATGTGAAAAAATGCAAAAAAATAGCAAAAACACCGATTTTTTGCTATTTTTTAATTTTGTTTTGATAATATTTAAAAATGTTTTTTTGAGATTTGTTTAAATTTGTCTTTGATATTAAAAACATGAGATTTTGTTTTGTTGGAAATTAAATTTTGTTTATATGGAGTTGTTCTTAACTTTTCTGCCATGCTTTTGCCTATATAATTTGAACTTTAACTCAAAATATGCCTATATATATTATTATACATAAAAATATTTTTGGGTTTTGATTTTTTCTTTTGAAAAACTGTTGACAAAGCGGGAAACATTTGCTATAATATGCTTGCTGTTATTTATGGGAAGAAGTGCAAGGTTACCGACACTTAAACGAGCAGTGAGCGGAGAATTTGCATCGACCAGAGTTTTGGACAAGAATCCAAAGCGCCTAAAATGACATTTTTTTAAGTCAAACAGCGTGACACACACGGGCTAGTGTTCGAGGATAAAGAGTTGTTGTGGGAACAACTTGAAACGAACACTTTTCTGATGTAAAGAAAAAATGCAACATTTTGGTGAAGAAATTGCTAGGAGGTAATAAAAGAAAAAATGGCAACACAAAAAATGAGAATTAAATTGAGAGCCTATGAACACACCCTTATTGACGAAGCATGCAAAAGAATCATTGACACTGCCGGCAAGAATGGTGCAAAAGTAAGTGGCCCAATTCCACTTCCAACAGACAGAGAAGTGGTAACTGTGATTCGTTCTCCTCACAAATACAAAGATTCAAGAGAACAATTTGAAAGCAAAACCCACAAAAGACTTATTGATATTTACAACCCAAATGCAAAAGCAATCGACGCTCTTATGAAACTCGAATTGCCAGCAGGTGTTGAAATCAATATCAAACTGTAAGGAGGTAGAGAAAAGTGAAAGCAATATTAGGTAAGAAACTTGGTATGACACAGGTCTTTACTGAAGATGGTTTGGTTGTTCCTGTGACTGTTGTTGAAGCTGGTCCTATGACAGTTGTTCAAAAGAAGACAACAGAAATTGATGGTTATGAAGCACAAGTGTTTGCTTTTGACCAAAAGAAGAAAAATGTCACAAAACCTCAAAAAGGGATTTTTGACAAAGCAAAGGTTGAACCTTTCAAAGTTTTGAGAGAATTCAATATTGATGCAAACTTGGAAGTTGGCGCAGTTGTGAAAGCTGACATCTTTGCAGAAAAAGACAAAGTTGATGTTATGGGCATCACAAAGGGACATGGTTTCTCTGGTGTCATCAAAAGATGGAATCAACACAGACTTAAGATGACTCACGGAACTGGACCTGTTCACAGAGAAGTTGGTTCAATGAGTGCAAACTCAACACCATCTCGCGTGTTCAAAAACAAACATTTGCCTGGACAATATGGAAACGAAAGAGTTACCATTCAAAACTTGGAGATTGTCAAAGTTGATGTTGAAAGAAACTTGTTGCTCATCCGTGGAAATGTTCCTGGAAGCAAGGGTTCAATCTTGACAATCAGCCAGTCGGTTAAGGCGTAAGGAGAGAAGAAATGGCAC
>CAYOEW010000038.1:0-6012 GCA_964403245.1 uncultured Lachnospiraceae bacterium | reverse complement strand
TGGGCTTCCACTTTACAACTACATCGGCGGATGCAACGCAACAACACTTCCTGTTCCAATGATGAACATCTTGAACGGTGGAAAACACGCAGACAATTCTGTGAATGTGCAAGAATTCATGATCATGCCTGTTGGGGCAAAAACCTTTGCACATGCTTTGAGAATGTGTGCTGAAGTGTTCCACAATTTGAAAAGTGTTTTGAAGGCAAAAGGATACGCAACCGCTGTTGGTGATGAAGGTGGATTTGCTCCAAACTTGAAGAGTGATGAAGAAGCACTTGAAGTGATTGTTGAAGCAATCAAAAAGGCTGGATATAAGCCAAAAGATGAATTCTGCATCGCAATTGACGCGGCAGCAACAGAAATGTATGACGAAGCAAAGAAAATTGGTCATGAAGGAAACTATTATTTCTGGAAAACTGGCGAAGAATTCACTGCCGACCAAATGATTGACTATTGGGAAAGAATGGCAGAAAAATATCCAATCATTTCCTTGGAAGATGGACTTGCTGAAGAAGATTGGGAAAACTGGAAAAAGATGACCGACCGCCTCGGCAAGAAAATCCAACTTGTTGGAGATGACCTTTTTGTTACAAACACAGAAAGACTTGAAAAAGGAATTGATTTGGGTGTAACAAACTCAATTTTGATTAAGCTTAATCAAATTGGAACTCTCACCGAAACATTAAATGCAATTCAAATGGCAAATCGTGCAGGATACAGTGCGGTTGTCAGCCACAGAAGTGGAGAAACTGAAGACACAACAATTGCTGACCTTTCAGTTGCACTCAACGCCGGACAAATCAAAACAGGTGCACCATCCCGCACCGATCGTGTTGCAAAATATAACCAACTTCTCCGCATTGAAGAAGAACTTGGCAGTGCATCAAAATATTTAGGCAAAGACGCATTTTTCAATCTTAAATAAGCAAAAAAATGCAAAATTTGTCAAAAAAAACAACAATTTTTTGTTAAAAATCATCAAAAAAGAGTTCTTTGTAACTCTTTTTTATTTTTTTCAATCAGGCACATTTCCATTTTTGTCCATAAAACGCGTCCCTTCCAGAACAACAATCTTATATTTTTGCTCCTTCATATTATCCTGCCATTTCAAAGTGAAACAAACTTCCTTATCTTCTTTTGAAAGAAGTGGATAGATGTTGAAAAAGCGTTGTTTTTGACCATTTATTTCTTCCAAAAAGTCACCGGAAGAATAGTTTGTTCCATGCATTTCAAAAGTTGCATTATCCACATCCAACTCTTCATCCGGAGCAGAAATTTTCAGCCCAATTCTTGTGCCTTCATCAAATCCAAATTCATCATTTTGAGCGGAAAATTGAACAACTTCATCCTTTCCGCCCACATAGATTGTCCTTGCATTTTGGTCATACACAAAACTCAAACTTCCGCCAACTCTCAAATCATCACGAGTGATTTTTGCAGAAGGAAATTCCTTATCCCCGCATCCAACACAACAGAAGAGCACCAAAACGCACAAAAATGAAATCAAAAACTTTTTCATGAAACTAGCATGTTTGATTTGAGCAAAATTATTCAATAAACAAACTCATTTTGCGTTTCTTTTGCTTTCATACTCTTTGATTTGAACCTTCAAAACATCCGAGCGTTTGATGTCATATTTTGAAAAGATGAGAATTGCAAGCGTCAATGCAATCGATGCCCCAAAAAAGACAATTTTTCCAAGACCTGCCTGCACAGAAAGTGCTTGAACAGGTTGGGACGAATCAAACTTAATCAAATCCAAAAGCACCCCAATAAACAAAAGTGCGATTGAGTTTGAAAAATTGTAGGTGAAAGTGTAATAGCCTGTGTATCTTCCCGAATTGTTTACCCCAGTTTTGAATGATTCCATTGTCACGACATCAGCATACATCGAGTGTGGCAGGCTGTAAAGTGCGCCAGAGCCAACCCCACAAACAAACAAGCAAGGCATGACAAACCAAAAGATGAAGTCGCTTGAGCAATAAAGTCTGAACAGAAATGTCACGCTTGTGAGAGCAATTCCAAACAAAATGACAGACAATGCAAAAATGAGAGTTTGGCGCTTGTCATATTTTTTGACGACACTCACCCACAAAAATTGAGAAGCGATTGCCCCACCAAACAGGCAAAACATAAGCACCGAGATTTGCGTGCTTGAAAAGTGATAGCAAAAAGTGAACAAATGCATTCCAACAGACGAGATGAAAACCATAGCAATAAGACAGACGGAATAGCCCAGCATAACAGTGCGAAAATCCTTCTTTTTGAAGGTTTCAACATATCCTGACATAATCGTTTTCAAACTATGCTTTTCTTTTGTGTTTTCTTGCTGTGGCAGACTTTCAAAATAGTTTGGCATTTTGCGAACTCTTCTGATTGTTCCAAAAATTGTCACAAGCCCGCACACAAGCACAAGGCAGGAATTGATGATTGCAATATTCACATATCCCCGCCTGTTGAATTGCGCGCCCGAACCTTCCGGCATGAAAAAATACATCAAAACACTGGGCAAAACAAGTCCCAAAATGTAAAAAACTGTCTTGAAACCTTGCGTTTTTGTTTGGTCATTATAATCCGGTGCGATGTCAATGCAAAGAGCGGAATAAGGAGTCGCAAAAAATGTGTTGAAAGTTTCTTGCAACAACAAAAAGCCCAAAAGCCACAAGACCATGACCGTTTGACTTGCTGATGTTGGACACATCCAAAGCAAAATGTTGTTTATGGCAAGAGCAAAAGTTGCAAACAACATATGCCCAAGTCTGCGACCGAAAAGCCGACTTTTTGTGCGATCGGACAGATATCCAATGATTGGGTCAGACAGCCCATCCCAAAGAGATGTGATTGCAATTGTAACACCCACAACCACCCCTGAAAGTCCCAACACACTTGTTGCATAGAACATAATGAAACTTGACACAGTTTGTCCCATTGCGCCATAGCCCAAATTCCCCGTCCCATAACTTAATTTTGTCAAAAATCCCAATTTATCTTTCTTCACCTAATATTTATATGAGGCGAAATCAAAATCCAAAACAAAAAAACACTCAAATTTGAGTGCTTTTTCAAACATTTTATTCTTTCTTCTTTTTCTTGTCTTTCTTTTTGTCTTTTTTCTTATCCTTATTCTTGTCATTTTCTTCAATGACTGGTCTTTCAGGAATTCTTACAGCAACCTGTGCAATTTCAAATCTGTTTCTTTCAAGTGGAACAAGTTCTTTGCACCAACGCTCAATCACTTCCAAAATGCGTGTTCTTTCCTTTTCGTAGTCAGGGTCAAGAGGCATTTCAAGGGAGAAATTTCTCACTTTTGCCTTTCTTCCAGTGCGCATATCTTTAACTTTCAGATTTTCAAAAGTCATTTCCGCTTCATATCCCGTTCCGCTGACAATTTTATATCGGTTTCCAGTGATTTCTGTGCGAATGTATGGTGTGCAATGTTTTGCGACATCCACCAAGTTTATTGTGAACAAGTTGTTGAAAATCTTGTTGATTGCATCCGCAATTTGAACAGGGAAGTCACTTGGTTGGTCTTGTGGTTCACACTCTCCCAAAAATGACTTTTTCTCTCTGCTTTCACCTTTTGTAAGTCCACTGATGCGCACCAAAGAAAAGTATGTTCTCTGCGGTGTGTTCTTTTTTCTTATCAAAAGTCCAGCGCCAGTCAAAAGATTGCGTTCGGTGTCATAGACGGTTTCAACGTCATTGATTTTTCCATCAAACAAAATTGTATAGAACCCCAAATTTCTGCCAAGCTTTTGCAAAATAAACTTTTCATTGTCAATGATAATGTCAAAGTTATATCTCACATGGTTAAATTTTGATGGTTTTCCCTTATCTCCAAGAAACATAACGACTCCTTTGAATATATTCTAAACAAAAAAGAAAAAAAATGCAAATGATTAAAGACACAAATTTTTGTCAATACATCATTTGTTAAAAGGAGAACAAAAAATGGAATTTAATGAAAGTGTAACAAAAACAAATTTGGCACGCTCGTTTGCGGCGGAATGTCAAGCAGGAGCGAGATATCAATTCATGTCGAAAATGGCACTTCAAGACAATCAACAATTTCTTTCGGACACAATGAAGACTTTGGCAAAAAACGAAATGGCACACGCAAAGGTTTTTTATGACCACATTTTGAAGCACTCAAATGGAAGTGTAAGGAACATCGCAATTGAGGCAGGGTTTCCATATGAAGACCCAAAACTTGACTCAAGTCTTTTTGAAGAAAGCAAGACGGAAGAATCGGAAGCGAAAAACATCTATCCCACCTTCGCCCGAATTGCCAAAGATGAGGGGTTTTTGGATGTTGCAAAGTCGTTTGAGATGATTGCCAAAGTGGAGAGCACTCACGCTCAAATTTTGACATATCTTGCTTCACTTTACAAAAGCGGAAAGATGTATAAGCGCGAAAAAACAACCGAATGGAAATGTTCGTCCTGCGGTCACGTTGAGATTGCAAAGGACGGGTTCAAATCCTGTCCACTCTGTCACATGCCACAAGGATACATCATCATCGACCTTGAGAAAGAAATGAGAAAATAAAAAATCGACCGAAATTGGTCGATTTTTTGATTGTTATGCGTTGAAGATTGCTTTGAAGCTTTTGCCAAATTTGAATTTAGGCTGTTTGCAAGCAGCAACTTTAACAGGTTTCTTTGTGAGTGGGTTAATCTTTGTTGTTGCTGGTTTTGAAACAAGTTCAAATGAACCGAAACCAGGGATTTGGATTTTTTCTCCACCCTTAAGAACGTTTACGATTGTGTCGATCACTGCATCGAAAACAATTCCTGCGTCCTTTTGTGTGCAATTAGCCTTTTCAGCAACTGCCTTAACGAATTCACCTTTGTTCATTATTATATCTCCTTTTCATTATTTTCGCATATCAATGCTATTGTCATTTTAGCATAAACATGCGGAAATTCCAAACAATTTCGCTATCTTGCAAAAAATTTCTCAACTTCGGAGAAATAAAACTTCACAACTTCCCAAACTCGACTGACGAAATTATAGTCATATACCACAAATTCCGCTCTTCCCACAATCAGATTTCTGTCAAAGAAACCTGTTTCGCGACCGTCTGTTGAAAACCCGCGATTATCTCCCATGCAGAACACTTTCCCTTGCGGAACGCGAACATACACAAGTCCGCTTGATGAGATGTGATATTCATAAGGAGCGTCACCTTCCCAATAATATGACAAAAACACATCAAAGAAATTCTCTTCATAGTCATGTCCGCTGACGGAATAAGCCACTCTTCTGTTTGTCCAACTCTCATATCCTCTGATTTGATATCCAAGTTCTCCACTTTCTTCGTTAAGCATTGCCTCTTCATCAGAAATTGCGTCCAAATTTTCTTCTGACACGCCTGAAATTCGGAAAAAGTGAAAATATCCATCATTTGCCTTTGCAATTGTGATATAATCCCCTTCGCTTGCCATAAGACGCTTGATGATTGAATCCTTTTCATCTCTTTCAACCACCACAATGTCAAAATCTCTCAAATTTGATGTTCGGTTGACATAGACTGCATCATACGAGCCTTCTTTGTCGCCATCCAGCACTTCGCTGTTGAGTGTGTTTTTCATTGACGCACCTTTGACGGCATAGAAACTGTGGGTGCTGACAAAAACCGTATACCAAATGAAGAATATGGCAAAGAAAATCAGAACAATATAGAGTGTGATATGCAAAATGAAATATAATGCCAGATTTTTTGTTTCATTCTTCACTTTTTTCTCACTGTATTGAATGAAATCCCCGTTAAAATTGTTCAATCCTTCCTCCTTGCAAAATGGCAACCACAATAATCCTGTCTGTAAAGAGCCAATTCTTTCGACAAATTGATACTGCGCAGATATCCATCTTTTTTCTTGAAACTTTCTGGCAAAAATGGAATGTCAAGTTGTTGTGAAATTTCGTTTCCAACCATATTGATGACTTCTGTGTTTTTGTGTGGGCTGACGGAAAGAGTTGTTGCAAAAATGTCAAAATTGTTCTTTT
>CAYOEW010000037.1:0-7480 GCA_964403245.1 uncultured Lachnospiraceae bacterium | reverse complement strand
GTAAACATACTTTTTCATAAATTAAAATCTCCTTTTGTTTCTCTCAAATTATATCAAAAACATGTGGCAAAACGCAAACAATTTTATGCTATTTTCAAAAAAAGAAGCAACTTTCTGCTTCTTTTGTGTTTTGTATGTTTGTTCGCTTGTTTTTAATCAACAATTCCTTCAATTTGACTCAAAAGATTTTCTCTTCCAAAGGCATTTTCGGAAGAATATCCTTGCAACAGTTCTCTTCTTACCCCAAGTGTCTTTGCAATTGAACTGCACGCCTGTGGAATTTTGCTTTTTGCAATTTTGTCAACTTTTGTGATGATGATTGAATATGGAATTTGATATGCATTCAAAAAGTCAAGCATCATGCGGTCAAGTTCAGTGGGTTCGTGTCTGCAATCAAGAAGAACAAAAACCTTTTTGAGATTTTCAGACTTTGTCAAATATTCTTCCATAAGCCCCGCCCAGTTTGCAATATGTTTATGTCCTGTCTTTGCATAGCCATATCCCGGCAGGTCAACAATTCTGAATTTT
Source organism: uncultured Lachnospiraceae bacterium (assembly GCA_964403245.1). GTDB lineage: Bacteria > Bacillota > Clostridia > Christensenellales > UBA1242 > Caccovivens. The sequence goes on along the minus strand of CAYOEW010000037.1, from coordinate 6,952 downwards.
TCGTTTATCACAAAATAGTTAATCATTTTTGTCAATCCCGGCGTTGATGAAGTCTTTGCCAAGTTTTTTTTCTCACAAAGAGAGTTTATGAGAGAAGATTTGCCGACATTACTTCTGCCGACAAACGCAATTTCAATCATATCATCCTTCAAGATGTTTTCACTCTTCACAACAGATGTCAAATATCGTGCGCTTGTAATTTTCATATATATATATTATCAAAAAAATAATCCAAATGTAAAGCAAAATGTTCACTTGCCAAAAATCGTTTGATTTTTTTAGCAGAAAATATTTAAAAAATTTTAAGTATTTTACTGGACAAATTGCTTTGATATGATTTATAATTGTCACATGAAAAATTCAAGTTTATGGCAAATCATCAAATTTACTCTCTGCTCCGCTTCGGCAGCAGTCATTCAAATCGCGTCATTTGAAATTTTGTTTGACGCCTGTCACATCACATACACCATAAGTTATGTTATTTCTTTGGTGTTGTCTGTTTTGTGGAATTTCACTTTCAATCGAAAATTCACCTTTCAAAGTGCAAACAATGTTCCACTTGCAATGTTGCTTGTGTTTTTGTATTATGTTGTTTTCACTCCACTCTCAACTTGGTGGGGAGATGCAATGGAAAGCGCGGGTGTCGCCGGCATCCTTGTCACAATTTTCTCAATGCTTGTGAACTTTGTAACTGAATTTTTGTATCAAAGATTTGTTGTCTTTCGCGGGTCAATTGGCTCAGCAGTAAACAAAGAAGAAGAGAATTTCAAATTAATCATCAAAATCACACGCAAAAAACTTTAGAAATTTTCCTTTTCATTGAGTTTTTGAAAAACAATTCTAATTTTTGATTTTTTGTATATAATCATTTAAAAAGAAAAACATTTTATGTTTTTTTGAGGTTTGTTATGAAAGAATATGACAAAAGTTTGCCAAAATACACAAAAGGCGAAGAAATTTTCAATGCTGTAACCCATATTGTTGGTGGTGGCTTTGGAATTATTTTTCTTATTTTGGGTGTCGTTTTTGCTCACATACACTGCAATGCAGTCGGCATTTTTGCGATGTATGTATATGGCATCTGCATGATCATCACCTACACAATGAGCGCAATCTATCACTTCCTGCGTCCAAATCGCGCAAAGAAGGTGTTTCGAATTTTTGACCACTGTTCAATCTATCTTTTGATTGCCGGTTCATACACCCCACTTTGTCTTATCACCCTTGCAAACGCACCTGCTTGGGGATATTCAATCTTTGGCATTGTTTGGGGACTTTCAATTTTGGGAATTGTGCTTAACGCAATCAATATGTATCGCTGGAAGGTGATTTCCATGATTTTGTATCTCGCTCTTGGCTGGTGCATCATCATCGCGTTTGTCCCACTTATGCAATATATGGAATTGGCGGGATTTTGGTGGCTTCTTGCAGGCGGAATTGCGTACACTGTTGGCGCAATTTTCTATGGCTTCGGGAAAAAGGTCAAATATATCCATTCAGTCTTTCACTTGTTTGTCCTTTTTGGTTCAATCTTGCAATTCGTTTCAATTTTGTTTTATGTCATTTTGTAAATTTGATTTTTCAAAAAAAACATATGTTCTCACATATGTTTTTTCTTTATGATTTCTTCTTTTCTTTCACAACCCACTGATTGTTAATCAAAAACAAGTCTTTGTTTGGACGAAGTTTTCGATTGAATTTATGGTCGCCAAATCCACAATCCTGAATTTCATACCACTCGCGTGCAATTCTTTCCGTCAAATCATGTGTTTGTTCCATCAACTTCGCAATTTGGCTTCTCTCATCTGGCAACGATTTGTCAATTTCAATTGGGTCACAAATTGCATACATGAGAATATATTTGAATTTGCCGTTTCTCTTTTTCTTTCTCTTGAAAAGAACAACAAGTGGCAAAATTGGAACATCATTCTTTACTGCCATTGAGAATGCGCCCTTTTTGTATGGACGAATTTCACGATAGTATGGCCAAAGTGCTCCTTCGGGATTATATAAAATTGGTTTGCCGTGTTTGAGAAGATAACTTATGTCATCATTAAACTTTTTCATCCCTGAAATACTTTCAGAAGGAATTGGAATTCCACCAAGTGAGCGAAGCCAAAATCCAACAAGTGGTCTTTTGATATTTCGATCCAAAGTTGTGTAATACACCTTTCTCCAACAAAACAAGTTCGTCCCAATTGCCAAGTCATCAAGCATATGCACGTGATTGCATGTCATGACAAATGCTTTCCCTTTGAATTTCTTTATGCTCTTATAGTTAAACGAAGTGAGTTTGTATTTGAGTGCCAAAATCGGATTGAAAACTGCAATCGCAAGCGCCCTGAAAATCCATGCCCAAATGCGAAAAAATATGCTTCTTGGTCGGAAGTTATAATCCCCATCAAAAACAATCTTTCGTTTGTCATGTTGAATTTTCAAAATGTGCTCATCAAGTGAGTCTGGTCTTTCAATGCCGTCCTTGTCAATCATGCCTTTCTCCCTAATTTATTTTAGTATAACACAAAAATATTTGCAAACAAATCATCAAAAATATTTTTTTTGTTGGCGTATTAAGCAAAAATATTGACAAAATTCAACTTGCAGACATATACATTCCCATGGAGAAATTTTATGGCAAACTATTTTGGAACAGACGGAATCAGAGGTGAATATGGAAAAAACCTGACTCCAAGTCTTGCATTTTCGGTCGGAAATGCTCTCACTCAAATCACTGCAAAACCGAAGATTTTGATTGGACATGACACAAGAATCTCCGCAGACGCACTCCTTTTGGGAATTTGCGCCGGAATTGTGCAAGGTGGCGGAAATGTTGTCAATGTCGGTTGTGTCCCAACCGCCGGTGTGTCTTTTTTGACGGAAAGTGAACATTTTGATTATGGCATCATGCTCACAGCCTCCCACAACCCAAAACAATACAACGGAATCAAAATTTTTGACAAAACGGGAAAGAAACTTTCGGACGGCGAAGAAGAATTTTTGGAAGATTTTTTCAAAAACAACTTCATTTGTGAAAAATGTGGGAAATATGTTGAAAATCACAAATTGAAGGAAAAATACGAAAATCACCTTGAAAGTTCAATATCCTGCAATCTCAAAGGGCTTAAAATTTGTATTGATGCTTCAAACGGCGCAAGTCACAAAATCGCCCCGAGAGTTTTTGGTTCAACAGGTGCACAGGTGTTCAAATTTTCATGTAGTTCGGACGGAGAGAAAATAAACGAAAACTGCGGGTCTCTTCATATTGAAAATCTGCAAAACAAGGTGAAGAAAACTCAAGCAGACATAGGTTTTGCATTTGATGGTGATGCAGACAGAGTGATTGCTGTTGACAAAAACGGTGAAGTTTTTGACGGCGACAAATTGTTGTATATCCTTGCAGTGAATTTGAAAAGTAAAAACCAATTATACGCAAATTCAGTCGTTGGAACAAGCCACACAAACAGCGGAATTATGGTCGCATTGAATCGCCACAAAATCAATCTTATTCGCACAGATATCGGTGACAAATATGTGATTGAAGCAATGGAAAAAATGAACTTGTTGCTTGGTGGGGAGCAATCGGGACATATCATCATCAAATCCCACGCACAAACCGGTGACGGAATTTTGACCGCACTGAAAATTTGTGAAATAATCAAAACAACTGGCAAAAGTTTGAGTGAACTCTTTGACGCCCGCCTGACGCCACAACACAATCTCAATTTGAATGTGAAAGACAAAATCAAAATCATGAACAGCGAAAAACTCACAAACCTTGTGAGCGAAATTGCAAACAAAATTTCTCCTGCCGGACGCGTTATGGTCAGGGCAAGTGGAACTGAAGAAAAAATTCGTATTATGGTCGAATATCCAGACTTTGATATGGCAAAAAAATTTGCAGAACAAATCAAAAGCTTAATCGAGAAAATATAAAAAAGAAAAACACGAAACTTCGTGTTTTTTTAAATTTGTTCTGTCATGATTTTCATGATTTTGTCAATTTTTTTGCATTCTTTTTTGTTCATGTTTTGTTTCAAATCATTGACAATCACATAGTCTTCTTTGTTTTCATAGAAGTCATAAAATTTTTGTGTGACACTCAAATAATATTCTCTTCCGTCAGTTTTGGATTTTTCTTTGACAATAAAACCTTTTTTGATCAACTGCTTAACTTTGTATGTTGCGTTTGGAGAAGAAATTTCCAAAAAGTTTGCAAACTGTGAAATTGTCGGATTGTTCATCAAATATATACATTCAAGACAAAAATATTCAGTCGAAGAAAGTGTTTCATCCTTGTCTTTGATGCGATTGAACATGTTTTTGTAAATCATTAACTTAACTTTTTTATAGAATCTGTTGACCGACTTTTTGAATTTCATATTTCCCTCTCTTATTTATACTCAAACATTTTAACACGAAAAAAAATTAAAAACAAGTATTTTGTTAAAATTTTTTAAATAATTTTATTCTAAAACAAAAAATATTTAAAAATTTTAACCTTTTTGAAAATCCATTCAAAAAAATATTTAAAATCACGCAAATTTCAATTTTTTTAGGAAAGAAAAACAAAGTTGACAAAATGTTTGAAAAAGAAAAATTTAATGTCAAAAAATTCTTGCTTTTTTCATCAAATAATGCTATCATATTATCGCAAATTCCAATTTGGTCCCATGGTCAAGCGGTTAAGACGCCGCCCTCTCACGGCGGAATCAGGGGTTCGATTCCCCTTGGGACTACCAACAACAAAAAAAACGAACCAATATGGTTCGATTTTTTTCTTTAACTTTTGTCAATTTTTCGCAACTTGGTTTTATTCTTCTCCGCGCAACACAGCAATTGCTTGTTCTCTGTTTTTGGCATTATGAACATATGAACCGCTCACCAAAATGTCAACTCCAGCATCAATGAGTTCTTTTGCGTTTTCGCCGTTTACGCCACCATCAAATTCGATTTTGAATTTCAAATTGTTGGATTGTTTAAATTCGTTGATTTCTCTGACTTTTTCAATTATTTCTTTTTGCATAATCTGTCCGCTTGCCCCTGGTTCAACACCCATAACAAGCACAACATCACACCCAAACGCAAAGGAGCGAACTTCCTTAAATGGTGTCGAAGGATTGATTGCAATGCCAACCAAAGTGTGTCTTTCTTTGATGTATTCCATTGCACTGACAAGCGTTTCTTTATCCTCAAACGCTTCATAATGCATTGTCAAAATATTTGCGCCAGCGTCAATATATTTTTGAATGTCATCCGCAGGCTCGTTGACCATAAGGTGAACGTCAAGCATAATCAAACTGTTTCTGTTTATGTTTTTGACAAGGCCATAGTCAAATGTCGTTTTTGGAACGAAATTTTCGTTCATAATGTCACAATGCAAGAAATCAGCAACACCTTGCAAAGAATGAGCATATTCGATGATGTTTTGAAAGTCTTCAATCGGGTCAGTCGAAACTGAAATGTCAACTCTTTTTTTCATAAAAATCACTCCTTACTTCTTTTAGTTTATCAAATCTTTTCAAAAAATCAAAATTTTTTTATGCTTTTGAGAATTTCAAACAATTTGACATAGTTTTGATGACGTTCTTTTGGAATTTCTCCATTTTTCACCGCTCTGCAAACTCCACAATCCTTGTCAACCAAATGATTGCATGATGAATATTTGCAAGAAGGTGCAAAATCAACAAATTCAGGGATATATGCCTTCAACTCATTTTCCTTCAAATCCAAAAGTCTTTCATCAAGTTTTGAAAAGCCAGCAGTGTCTGCCAAAAACCTGTTCTCCCCAAATTTGTAAAGCGAAACAGTGCGAGTTGTCTGCTTTCCGCGTTCAATCTTCTTGCTGAAATTGTCAACCCTTGCAATTTGTTCACCTTTGAGAGCATTTATGATTGATGACTTCCCAACAGCACTTTGTCCAGCAAGCACACAAATTCCAAAAATCTCTTTTTCGAGTTTTGTCACACTGTCATCAAGACTTGAAAAAATCAGTGTTTTGAATTTTGATTTATATATATTTGCAAGTTCTTTGCAATATTTTTCATCCAAATCTCTCTTGTTTATGCACACAACAGGCTCAATGTTGTTAAGTTTGCAAAAAATGATAAGTTTGTCAACTGTGTAAAGGTCAGGTTTTGGAACTGGGGCAATCACAATCAGCATTTTGTCAATGTTTGCAACAGGTGGACGAATGAGGATGTTTTTTCTCTCTTCAAGTTTGCAAATTGCATTATCATCATCAACTTGCACGCGGTCGCCCACAAATATTCCGTCTTTTTTCATGTTTTTTCGCGCTGTAACCTGCAAAATTTCTCCACTTTCAAGTCCAACTGAAAACAGGTCTGCTTGTTTTTTCAAAATCAGTCCGCTACGCATTTGTGCCTCCAATTTTGTTTCTCAATTGTCCGCAAGCCCCTTCAATATCCTGCCCCATTGTGCGCCTTACGGTCGCCGAAAGTCCCATCTTTTCAAGTTTCCCTGCCAAAACATATGCACGTTTTCTTGCTGTGCCCAAAAGATTTTTTTCTTTGACAGAATTAAGCGGAATAAGATTGATGTGACATGAGCGCCCCTTCAAAATTTTTGCCAGTTGTTCAATGGTTTTGTCATCATCGTTGACACCACTGATGAGAGAATATTCAAACGCAATTCTTCTTCCGGTTTTGTCGAAATAATAGTCACACGCCTTGAGAATTTCTTCAATTTTGTAGGCGTTTGCAATTGGCATGATTATCTTTCGAAGTTCATCGTTTGGTGCATGAAGAGAAATTGTCAATGTGACATAAAATCCATCGTCCGCCAAACGATATATGTTTGGAACAAGTCCACAAGTGGAAAGCGAGATGTTGCGCTGGCTGATATTGAGCGAATTTTCGCTTGAAACAAGTTTCAAAAACTTTGCCACATTGTCATAGTTATCAAGCGGTTCTCCACAACCCATAAGCACAATATT
>CAYOEW010000036.1:0-7484 GCA_964403245.1 uncultured Lachnospiraceae bacterium | reverse complement strand
GCCCATGCGGTGGAAAATCAACAAAAAGACAATTGTTTTTCATCATTTTTTCACAAAACAAAAACGATTTGTGGTCACAGCCCCAACCATGCAGAAAAACATTTGTGACATCACTTTTTTTGTTTATGAACTTGTAAAAAATTTTTGAGCCACGATAAAAATATTCCATATATCATTTTATGTCACAAATTTATTTTTGTGTAAAACATTTGGCAAGTCACCCGCCCCCAAAAACAAAAGAACAGGATTTTTGTCTTTAAATTTAATCAAAAAATCAAAAAGAGATGGAAAATCATCGAAATATTCTGCATTTTTGTTGATTTTTTTCATAATTTCAGTAAATTTTGATGCTGAAATTCCATCACTTTCCTTTTCTCTCGCAGAATATGTTTTGAAAAAAATTGGCATTGAAACCTTTTGAAAAACCTTCACAAAATCATCCAAAAGCGCCTTTGTTCTGCTGTATGTGTGTGGTTGAAAAATTGTGATAATCATTCTGTTTGGATATATTTTTTGTGCCGAAATGATTGCCTTTTCAATTTCGGTCGGATGATGTGCATAATCACAAATGCAGTCGTGAAAAAACTCACATTTCACTCTTTCAAATCGCGTGCAAACACCTTCAAATCTTTCCAGTGCAATTTTGATTTTTTCGTCACAAATTCCCATTTTTTTTGCAACCTGATATGCAAAAATACAATTTTGGGTGTTTATTTCTTCGCAAATTTTCAATTTGAGCGACATAATTTTCTTTTTGCCATCAAAAAGCGAAAACTTTAAATTTCCATTTTTGTCATGTTTGACATATTTTGCCTTAAAATTTTGAGTCCCTTCAATGACAAACTTTGACTGGCTTTTGAACTTTTCAAACGATTTTTTCTGATTTTCAAAAGTCTTGAAAAAATCCATATGCTCTTTTTCAACGTTTGTCACAACCGAAATATCTGGATTGAGATAAAGAAAATTGTCACAATATTCACACGCTTCAGTGACAAAAAACTCATTTTCGCCCAATTCCCAATTTTTTCCGTCAGCAATACGAAATCCACCCAAATGCAAGGTTGGGCAGAACCCTGCGACAGACAAAATTTCATATATCATTGCAGTTGTTGTCGTCTTCCCATGAGAACCTGTCACTGCAATCACGTTTTGGAAATTTTTTGAAATTTCTCCCAACATTTCCCCGCGCACAATCATCTTTTTGTTCAATTTTTTACACAATTGGAAAATTGGATTGTCACTTTTTATTGCAGACGAAAAAACAACAGTGTCAGCATCGCGGATTTTATCTTCAAAAACATCAAAATCAACTTTAATATTTTCTTGTTCAAGCATTTTTGTTGTTCTCGACTCCGTCATGTCGTATCCACCCACACAAAAACCTTCATCTTTCAGCATAATTGCCAGCGCCGACATTGAAATCCCACCAATTCCCAAAAGATAATATTTTTCCCCGCTCATAGCCTTGTTATATGTCATCAGAAAAAAAATTGACAATCTTGCAAATTCTTTTGGAAAATACACAAAGTGTGCTATAATATTTCTGACCTGAAAAAAGGTTAATCTAAAAAAAGGAAGGTAAAAGGACTTGAATATTACGGACATTAGAATCAGACTTGTAAATGATGCCAATGACAAGTTTAAAGCAGTTGCATCAATCACAATTGATGGAGAATTTGTTGTTCATGACATCAAAATCATCAACGGAAAGGATGGATATTTCCTTTCAATGCCTTGGAGAAAAACAAATGATGGCGAACGTAAAGACATCGCTCACCCAACCAAGACAGAAGTAAGAGAAATGTTGAAAGAAAAAATTCTTGCTGAATATGAAAAAGCGCTTGCAAACGCTGAAAACAACGCATAACAAAAAATCCGCAATTCTTAGCGGATTTTTTTATTGCAAAATTTTCGTTTAATTTAATTAAAAAATCATTTTTTTGATGATTTTTCTGCGTTTTTTCGCATTTTTTTTATTATTTTATTTGTTTTTACATAAGTTTGCTTCCATCGTTTGTTTCAACAACTTTCAAAATATTTTCCTCAATTCCTGTCGTTGCGTTGAGATAGATGTAATATGTCGCCCCATCGCGCTCACATTCAAATTCAAAGCAAACGACCTCACGATTATAATCAAGTGGAGCAAGCACCAGTCGTGAATTTTTGATTTCAAAAGATTTGTCAATTTTTTCTTTCATTTCTTCAACTGAAAAATTTGGATGAGCAAGCGTTCGCCCAGTATGATTTGTGAAATATGAAATCGCGTCATATCCAATCACATTTCCATGTTCCAAATCAACCTTCACTTTCACAAGGTCAGGATAAAGAATGATATTCTCAACTTTTGGGGTGATGTTGAAATATGCCTGACTTTCCAGTTCTTCACTCCAAACAATCTCAACATTTTCAATTCCATTTTCGTTCGCAAAATCTGTTGCAATCTTTTTTGCCTGCTCAAACGAAATGTTTTTTTCTGCACTTTCAACATTTCCACTGACAGTCAAAATATGCCCACCAATTTTGGTAACCTGCGCATAAAGTGTTTGCCCATCAAAATCGACAAGGCTGAAATTGTAGGTGTTAAATTTGCCATTTGTTTGCCCTTCATATTTGATGCTGGAAATGTTTTTGAAAATTTTGTCAACTTTTTTGTAAGCATCATCTTTGGAAACTTCATTTCCCGTCAACCCTTTGATTTTTTGATTAACAACCGAGTCAGAGAATGGTCCATCATAAATCATTGTTGGATAGTCCGTCCCTTCCGCCTTAATCTGTGCAAAATCAACAGAAAACTGGGAAAAATCCCCATCAATGTTTTGTGATGCATCCAAAATTGAATAGCCATGCAACATTTCAATGGACATTCGATTGAGATATCTTTTCATTTCGGTCAAAGTTTCATGCATTTGGTTTAAAATTTCCAAATCCTGCTCTGTCAAACTCTCTCCGCCATCAATTTTTTCCTGCAAAACTTGTGAATAACCAGACATTTGATTGATAAACCGCACGCTCATCAAAATGTTATCATTTGAAAGTGGAAGAGTTGCAATATTCCCCTGCATTTCCTTCGCAGATTGAGAAAGTTCGCTCAATGTTTTCGCCTGAAAATTCTCATCACTTGAAGCCAAAATTTTGCTTATCTTCATGTCTGCTGTGTTTACGCTGTCAACAAGTTCATAATAATTCATTTTGTAGATGTTTTCAAGTTGAGTTGCGTTTTGCATGGCATGTGAATTTGTTATGCCATATGCAATCGAAAGCCCAAGCGTTGATGCGGACAAAACTCCTGTCACAATTGAAAGCCCAATAATCGCTTCCTTTTGACGATTTCTCTTTTTTGTGTTTTTCTGCTCTTTTTTCATATTCACCCTCCTAAACAGCAAACACGTGATTTCCAATTGTCACTGTTGTTGTTTTGCTGTAAATCCATTTGTTTGTTGCAGTTTTGGCGTTGTAATAATAGAGTGCGCCATATGTAGGGTCCCAACCATTCAAAGCATCGCGAGCAGCGTTGTAAGCAGTTTGGTTTGGTTCAAGATTGATTTGTCCGTCATTGACCGCCGTAAAAGCCCAAGGCTGATAGATAACCCCTGAAATAGTATTTGGAAAACTTGCACTTTTAACCCTGTTCAAAATCACCGCCGCAACCGCGACCTGCCCAACATAACTCTCTCCACGCGCTTCGGCATAGACGCATTTTGCAAGCAGATATAAGTCATTATTCGAAACACTGCTGTCATCGGTTGTCAATGTTATCCCCATCGCCGCGGCAGTTTTTTTGCCAACAATTCCATCCACAACCAATCCATTTTTGCTTTGAAAATATCTGACCGCCTTGCGAGTGAGATTTCCAAAAATTCCATCCACAGTTCCGGTGTAATATCCCCAACGTTTAAGTTTTGTTTGCACAGTTCTTGTTTGACTTGTTGTGAGAGCCGCATCAACAACTTGCATGTTTTCTGCCGAAAGATTTGTCAACACAACCGACACCGTTCCCATAGACAAAATTGCAAACATAACCGCAAATGTCAATGCAATAATTTTTTTCTTCATAAGTTTCTCCTTTTTTTGTTACACAATTTATGTTTTACAAAAAATCAAAAACTAACCAAAATAAAAAGAAAAAACATTAAAAAAGTGTCAAAAACACCGTAAAAATTGCAAAAAAACAATTTTTTATTAAATTTATTGATGAATTAAATAAATAAAAATTAAGACAAACTTTCTTAAAAATTTAACAAATTTTTCACAATTATTTCAATTTGCATTTACTGATTTTTTCACACAAAACACACAGTCGGCATGATGCAACACCACCAATTCTCCCCTTGTGCTTCTCCCAAATCAATCTTCAAACTCGGATACATCCCGCCTTCCAAAACTCCATTTGAATAACTTCTTGTTGGATATTCTTCTTCACAAAAAATGACACTGGCAGTGTAAGGTGCATTATTTTTCATCAAAACAGTGCACACAATTTCTTCAATTTCATCAAGGTCACTCAAAATTTCCTGTTTGTTTGCAATTTTGCTTGTCAAGTTGTTTGTTTTTTCATTGATAAAATTCACAATCGCATCTTTGACCTGATATTTCACATTTTGGTCAAAAACCGAACTTGAATTTGCCGTGATGTGCAATCGAACATATTCATTTTCTGTCGGTTTTGACTGACCACAAAAAACAAATCCACACACAGCACAAATAAGTCCGAAAATTGAAAAAATATATTTCATAAACAACTCCGCAATTTGATTTTTGTCAAAAAACAATAAAAAAACCGCAAAAAAAATGCGATTTTTTCGAAAAATTTGTTATATTTACAAGTTTTTAAGAAAAATTTTAGTTTTTCTTTTGATAAAACACAATAATGTTTTCATCCTTTTCAAGAGGAAAAATTGTTTGTGGATTTTGAATTAAAATTGTTTCTTCTCTTACTTTCAGGCTTTTTGCAATATCCCAAGATGACTGTCCTTCACTTGCAAAAACAAGTTCCATTGCACAGTCCTTTTCAGCAAACTCACCACGCTCTTCAATATGAGAAATCACGGCATCAGTAACATCACAATCATATGTCACATTCACTTTGATTTTTGCATCAAAATAAAGTTCTCTTCCCTTCTTTACGACGACATCAACATCACACAAAATTGCATCTGCCCACACATTTCCTTCTTCACAATCCGCTTTGTCGGAAACAACAAACGGAACTTCAACAACAACGCTGTTAAGTGAATTTGTTTCATCATTGAGATAGGTCACATTCGTCTTTGCAACTCCTTCAACAAAAACTTCCCCGCCTTTGAGATATGCATTCGTCACCACCATATTTGTTCCACCAACAAACATAATTTTGTCAACGCGTGGTTGGTTTTCGTCCAAAGTCAGAGTTCCATCAATTTTTGTTTCAAAGAATTCGGTTGAAGACATTTTTGACATTTCAAAAGACTGTGTGGAAATTTCAAGTTCGGCTTTTGTGCTGTAAACATCACTCATCACAATTTCGTTTTGTTCACAGGTCACAGTTGCTGTGATTGTCACTGGGGTTGTAAGTTTGATGTTAACTCCGCGCTCCGCTTCAACAAGTTCGCAAGTTGATGAACTTCTGTTTATTGTGGCAGTTGCTTCGCAAATTGAGTCACGGGTCACACCATCAAGTTCCAACTCTTCTTTGAAACTTTCGGTGAGATAGCAAGAATCAAACCTGTCATTTTCACCCACATACAAAATACGTGAAATAACTTCACCGCCAACTGTAACAAAATTCACACCACATTCTGTCGTTTTGATCACAACTTGGCTGTCTGTCAAAAGCACTTTTTTGATTGGTTCTTTGATTGAAACTTCACTTATGATGTTAAAAACTTCGCTTGTTTGCCCAAGCAAAACGTTGATTGGCATTTCATCTTCTCTGACACAAATGTTTTCATCGCCTGCGTGACAATATGGCACTTCACGTGACATGAGAAGCACACATTCGCTTTGCAGAGCACACAAAAGTCTTATGTTCTCACCTTGCACAGACTCAACTTGACAATCCGTTACATCAATTTTGATTGCAACCCTGTCACCAACAGCAATGTTTTGGTCTTCAAACTTTGAAGTGAACGGACAAGTTGAGTTTGTCGTTCCAATTTCGCCGTCAACAGTGCTGAAAAGAATGCAAATGTCGATTACTCCAGAATAGTTTATCACACCATTCAAAACTTCAGCCGTTTCCACCTGTGCGTTGTGACAAACAGACAAAATTTTGTCCACTTCCGAGCCAGCCAAAATGTTACATTCAACATTAAACTGGCTGTTTTCAAGTCGTTTTTTCTTTACCACCATAAAATTGTTTGTTTCAAAAGACATATTCCCCTCCAAATCAAAAACTATTATATCTTACTTTCCGCAAACGGCTTTTAGAACAAACTTTTGAATAAAATTTTTCTTTCTTGTCAAAAATCAAATAAGGAGTGAAATATGAGAAAAATAATTTTCGGACTTGACGAAGTGAAAGCAAAAATATCCAACTTGAAAGGACAAAATGTGCAAATGAACATCAATCGCGGGCGAAAAAAGATTGAAAAAGTGTCCGCAACAATCAAAGATGTCTACCCCAGCGTGTTCACAATCAAAACACAAGATGACAAACTGCAAACATTTTCCTATTTTGATGTCATGTGCGGAAATGTCGTTTTGGAATAAAAATTGCCCCTTGACTTGCAGTTTTTTCTGTGATAAAATGTTTTTATAGGAGAAAACAGATGCATTACAGAAGAGATTTTTTGAATTTTGTTGAAATTGAGAAAATTTTGAACAGATTGGCTACTGATTTAGGCCTTTATTCAGGGGAAAACTTTCGACAAGAACTCAACAGCGAAAACAACATTGAAGATGTTTGCGGAGAAATGCAACTTGAATTTTTGTCTGACAACATTAGAGCCAACCAAAAAAATTTGCATAACACAATCAAAAATCTTGACCAAGACGATGTGATGCGCTTCCTTATCACGCGAGAAAATTATTATACACACAATTCGGATGTTCATCAAGTCAACGCGACACGTGTTGGTATGAAACTTTCCGAAAAAATTTCCAAACAAAATCAAAACGACAAAGAAAAAGACATCTCAAAATGAGATGTCTTTTTTTATTTTTTCTTATTTGTGAAAGAGTTTCTTCTTTCTTGGATATTTGATTGCGGCTTGTGCAGCTGCAAGACGAGCGATTGGAACTCTGTATGGTGAGCATGAAACATATGTGAGTCCAACTCTGTGACAGAATTCAACAGATGTTGGTTCTCCACCATGTTCGCCACAAATTCCAAGTTTGATGTCAGGTCTTGTTGAGCGTCCAAGTTCGGCAGCAATTCTTACAAGTTTGCCAACGCCGTTTTGGTCAAGACGAGCAAATGGGTCATTTTCGAAAATTTTCTTTTCATAATATGTGTCAAGGAACTTGCCTGCATCATCACGTGAGAAACCATATGACATTTGAGTAAG
>CAYOEW010000035.1:0-7676 GCA_964403245.1 uncultured Lachnospiraceae bacterium | reverse complement strand
TGCGTTATAGAATTCTTCAATTATGAAAGCATAGACAAAATAGAATGTCAAAGTGATGTCTTGAAAAACGGCTTTAACTTTGCCATAGATGTCAGCAGCAAGCACAACATTTTTTGTTGCAGCAATCTGTCTTAAAGCACTAATAATCAACTCTCTTGCCAAGATGATGATTCCCGCAACAATTCCGATGTATGTTGGGAAAATGATTGGAACAACTTCCGTTCCAACATGTGGTGTGACTGGATATGCAATCAAAAGCACGATTCCGGTCATGATGAGTATCTTGTCAGCAATTGAATCAAAAAATTTGCCCAAGTTTGTGACAAGTCCCCTTTTTCTTGCAATCTGCCCGTCAAGAGCATCAGTATAGCACGCAACAACAAAAATGATTGCTGAAATGAGTTTTCCATATGGAATGAACGATGCAAGATAGAAAAATATGACAAGTGGTATCAATAAAATTCTTGTAAGTGTGATTTTGTTTGGTAAATTCATAACATTTCTCCTATATAATTTTCTCCGTCAAATCCGACACATTTGACTTTCACGAAAGTTCCAATCTCCAAATTTGGATTGTCAATAACAAATCCAAAATCGACTGTTGGGGATTGAATTTCGCTGTGACCAACAAAATTGCCGGTGTTCTCATCAAAGAAGTCAATCAAAATTTCAACTTCTTTTCCAAGGCACTCTTCCGCCTTTTCGGACGAAATTATGCGTTGCAATTTTGTGATTTTCTTAAATCTTTGTTTCTTTGAAAAACTTGAAATTTGCTTGTCCATGAAATAACTCGGTGTGTTCTCTTCGCGATAATATGGGAAGAAACCCGCATAGTCAAATTTTGTTTTTTTCACAAATTCGCAAAGTTTTGCAAAATCTTTTCGCGTTTCGGTTGGATATCCCACAATGAATGTGGTTCGGACTGCAAAATTTGGATATTTTGTCTTGATTTTTTCAATTAAATCACGCGTTTTTTCTTCATCAAGACGTCTGCGCATGCTTTTCAAAATTCGCCCGTCAATATGTTGAAGCGGGATGTCCAAATATTTGCACATTTTCTTTTCTTCATCCATAAACTGCAAAAGTTTGTCAGTCAAATTTTCTGGGTAAAGATAATGCAGTCGAATCCACTTTATTTCGCTGATTTTGGCAAGTTTTTTGCACAACTCAATCAGTTTGTTTTCACCATACAAATCTTCGCCATATCTTGAAACGTCCTGTGCCACCAAAACAAGTTCTTTGATGCCCTGTTTTGCAAGACTTTGTGCTTCATCAACAATGTCGTCCATTTCAAAACTTCGATATCTCCCCTTGATGCGAGGAATTGTGCAATATGAACACGCATTACTGCACCCATCGGCAATTTTCAGATATGCATATCTTCCACGAGAAGTGAAAACTCGTCCAATTTTCTTTCCTGTTTTGATTGGTTTGAAATCATAAAGTTTTTCAATTGTTTGAACAATCTCGTCATTATTTGACACAACCGCATCAATTTCTGGAATTTCTTTCGCAAGGTCATTTTTGTATCTCTGCGCCAAGCACCCTGTCACAATCACTTTTTCAAGTATGTTTTGATTTTTAAGCAAGCACATTTCAAAAATATTGTCCACTGCTTCCTTTCTTGCTGGTTCAATGAATGCACATGTGTTCACGATGACAACATTTGCATCGGTCGGCTGGTCAATAATTTCAAAGCCGGCATCACTCAATTTGAAAAGCATTTTTTCCAAATCAACACGATTTTTGTCACACCCCAAACTTATTGCGGAGATTTTTTTGTTCTTAAAATCCTTCATTTGTTTTCCTTTTTCTTAATCATATTGGTCGCCGAAGATTTCTCTGAACTCTTCTTCAGTCATATAAACCGTTCTGCCCTTCACACCATCAGCACAAGAGATATATCCCGCTTGTTCCATTTGGTCAATGATTCTTGCTGCCCTTGGATATCCAATCGCAAAACGGCGTCTGATCATTGTTGCGGACGCTTGTTTACACTCAATTGCAGCTTTCAATGCGTGTGGCAAAAGTTCATCCATTTCGTTGTTTACGCCACCATTTTGATTTTGGTTTTTGTTTGGATTGTTGATTGCATCTTCAATCTCTTTGTCAAAAATTGGCTTGTTGTTGTCACGAACATAGTCGACAATATTGTTGATTTCGTTTGTTGAAATGAAACAACCTTGAACACGACATGGGTCTTTTGCTCCGTTTGGGAAATACAGCATATCGCCCTTGCCCAAAAGTTTTTCTGCCCCCGCACGATCCAAAATTGTGCTACTGTCGGTGTAACTTGTGACAGAGAAGGAAATTCTTGAAGGGAAGTTTGACTTAATCAACCCCGTAAGAACATCCACTGACGGTCTTTGCGTTGCAAGAATAAGATGAATTCCTGCCGCTCTTGCTTTTTGTGCCAAGCGACAAACTTTTTCTTCAACTTCTTTCTTTCCGGTCATCATAAGGTCGGCAAGTTCGTCAACAATAATCACCAAAAATGGCATTTTTCGAATTTTTCCTGAAAGAACATCTGGAGTTTGATTGAATTCGTCAATATTTTTCACTCTTGCTGTTCCCAAAACCTCAAATCTGCGTTCCATTTCCTGAACCGCCCATCCAAGCGCATTGATTGCCTTTTGTGTGTCACAAATGATTGTTGGTGTCACAAGGTGTGGAAGCGCTTCATATGATGAAAATTCCACTCTTTTTGGGTCAATCAAAATGATTTTTACATCTTCCGGCGAAGCCTTATACAAAATGCTCAAAATGATTGAGTTTAGGCATACACTCTTTCCTGACCCGGTCGAGCCAGCAACCAAAAGGTGCGTCAATTTTTGCATATTACAGCAAATTGTGTTACCCGCAATGTCCTTTCCAAGAGCAAATGTAAGTGGAGAAGAAGCATTCATGAATTCTTTGCTCATGATCACATCTCTCAAACTTACAGTGGCAATTGTCGAGTTTGGAACTTCAATCCCGACAACATTTTTGCCTGGGATTGGGGCTTCAATTCGAATTGTTCCTTCCGCTGCAAGCGCCAATGCAATGTCATCTGCGCGGTTTTTGATTTTGTTTACCGAAATTCCAATTGGCATTTCAAGTTCATATCTTGTGACAGCAGGGCCAATGACAACGCTTTGAACTTTTGCTGGAACTCCGAAAGTTTCAAGAGTATTTTCAAGCAAAACTCTTTTTGTTGCGACATCTTCGTTGAGTGTGGAAAGGTCAACACTTCTTGTGGTGATGAAATCAATTGGTGGTTTTTCATAGACATAAGGTTCTCTTGGTTGTTCTTCCTCTTCC
Organism: uncultured Lachnospiraceae bacterium; assembly: GCA_964403245.1. Taxonomy (GTDB): domain Bacteria; phylum Bacillota; class Clostridia; order Christensenellales; family UBA1242; genus Caccovivens. Next base: position 4,376 of record CAYOEW010000035.1, on the reverse strand, counting down.
GGCTCAATTGGAAGATTTTCTCTCATCGAACCATTTCTCATGGCAATTTTGTCTGCTTGTTGTCTGAACAAATCACGCGCATCACGGTCTTCCTGACTCATAAATCTGTCCCTGTCAAATCCGCGTCTTAACTGCGACTCACAGTCAAAAGTTTGTCTTTCAAAACTTCCGCTGTTGTTTCTTTCTGGCAAGGAATCAAGAGGATTTGGTTGTGAATTTGAAGGCTCTTGTTGGGCGCTTTGATAATATTCCGCATTCTCGCTTTTTTCTTCTTCAATTGCATTTTTCAAAATGTCATCTGCCTGTTCAACAAGTTCTTCTCCGCGAACTTCTGGCAGTGAACGTTTGAAAGTTGAGAAATTGTCAGGTTTAAACTCATCTTCATGTTCAACCTGTTGTGGATTGACGTCACTTTTGAGTTTTTCAACATTAGAACTTACTTCTTCTTTTGTTGGAGTTTGTTTTTTCACATCTTTGAAATATGTGTCAATGTCAATTTGTGGTGGAGTCAAAATAAGTTCTCTCAAACTCTTTGGTTTTTCTTCAACTTTTGGTTTCTCGCTCGTCTGTGGTGGATTTACCCCGCCATATTCATATGCATTGTTGCGTTTTTTGTCAAGTCCCAAGATTTGTTTTGCGGAGAGCGGTTTTTTCTCAACAAGTTCTTCCGCTTGTTTTTCCTTCAAGTTTCCGTCCAAAACGACATTTATTTCTTCCTGCTTTTCTTGAACTGGAATGGATTTTTCATGTTTTTCAGTTCCAGTGATTTTGACAGAAACAGGAGAATCAACTTCTTTGTTTTTCTTCATGAAATTGAGACAATCGACAAGCAATGCAATGCAAATGACAAGGCAAAGAGAGAAAATGATGTATGCACCATAGATTTTTGCGACATAGACAAAAATTGTGGTGAAAATTCCAATCAAAAATCCGCCAGCAGTCCACTTGTCAAGATAGTTCTTCGCCAAATAGTCCCCAAAAGACATTGTCACTTTTTGTCCTTCAACAGTTGTGACATTGTTTCCAACAACAGCAAGTTGAAGAATGCAAAGCGCGAAAAAGACAGACAAAATCAGACAAATTGTGTATTTTTTTGTCATGACATATTTTCTGTTGTTGAGAAGCGCAAGTCCAACAACAAACAAGATTATGCAAAGCGGAAATCCAAACACTCCCAAAAGTCCAAGGAAGAAAGTTTGAAGTGCAGGAACAATTCCCGTCAAAAACAAAAAGACAACAGAAGCCGAGCCGATAAATGAAAAACCGACAATTTTTTTGACGTTTTTGCTTTTTTCTTTTTTCTTTTTTGAATTAAGTTTGTAGATTGCCATTCAATCCCTCGCATTTTTCACTTTATTATAACACCAAAGACTCGTTTTGCCCAAACAGATTTAGCAAAAAACAAACATATTTTGTCAAAAGAATGATTATTTCAAATTTTCAGTGACAGTGCAGAGTTCAAAACCCTGATTTTTGAGAGTTTGGATGATTTTTGGAAGAGTATTTTTTGTTGCTTCGGTCGGATGCATAAGCACAAAATCACCACCCTTACAGTTTTTGATTGCGCGGTTAAAAATCACTTCGCTGTCCTTATCACGCCAATCAATCGTATCCCGTCCATCCGTCCACATGATTGTTTTATATCCAAGTTCAGTTGCCATTTCGACTGTCTTTTTGTTATACGACCCGCTTGGTGGCGCAAACAAATTCATGTCAATTCCAAGGATGGTTTTAACGATTTTGTGAGTATTGAAAATTTCCTCATGATTTTTGTCAGCGGAGAGTTTTCCTTGGTCTTTGTGATAGTATCCATGATTTCCAATCTCATGTCCGCGGTCAAAAATTTCTTGCAACATTTCGCTTTGCGAAACCGCCCAAACGCCACCAACAAAAAAGGTTGTTTTGACATTAAATTCGTCCAAAGTGTCAAGCATATCAGTCAAAAATTCTGTTCCCCAATACACATTGATCATCAACGAAACCTTGTTTGAATTTTCGTTTCCGCTGTAAAAAACACCGTTATACACCTTTGAAGACGTCACAAAATTTACACCAAAAACTGCCAGTGACGAAAGAGCGACAAGCATACAAAAAATAATCAAATTTTGGGCAAATTTATGCCCGTTGATTGTCCAGATTTTTGTTTTCATAGCCTATCATATGAAAAAATTGCAAAAAAAAGAATATGGAAAAATCCATATTCCAGCAAAAAGACAATTTTTGTGCATCTTTACGGGCAAAAATCTATTCCTGCTCGCCTGCAAGATATTCATAATAGTCCAAAATCAAGTCATTGAGATCAGTGACGAGATGACGAATATTTTTGAACTTTTTTGAGATGTAATTAAGTCCAATCACAAGTCCGTTAATCACCATCAGGTCGCGTTTTTCACAAGCCTGAATGATTGAATTTGTGACAAACTCAACATCGTCAAGAGCGTCAGTTCTCTTCTTTTCAAACTTCAAAAGTGCCAAAATTTGATTTGAAGTTTTGACAATTTCAGACAAAAGGTCATCAAGATGCGGAAATTGTTCATCTTCCGCCCTTTTCACTTCTTGTTCCTGCCAAATTTTGTCCTGTTCAATTTGGCGAGCGATATCCTCAACAGTAATATCTGTCGAAACGCCAAAAAACTTGCAAATTGTGTCACGATATGGGCGGATGATTTTTTCCAAAAAGTTTTGCATTGGAGTAAGTTTTTTATCCTGGAAAAAAGTTTCCAAAAATTGGTTTGGATTGAGTTTGTCGCTGATGATATCATTAAAAATTGACACAGAAAAAGCAAGGCGTTTTTTGTCATCAGAAGGGATTGAGACTTTGACGCTTCCGGTTTTCTTATCAACAGAGAAAGCCTTGTCAAATTCCAAGTCAACATCGAAATTTTCAAGACAATCTTCAAGAAGGGAAAGAATATCCTCTGACTTTGTCATAACGGAGAGAAACCTATCCAATTTTTTATTCAAGTCCAAGAACTTTCCCGAGAGCAAATCGTTGCAAGCCAAGATGAACTTTTCAACGTCCAAGATATTGTTTGCTTCCATAAAACCTCACTTTACTAACATATTTTAGCAACAAATAAGAAAAAAAACAAATAAATTTGTGATGGTTTAAGAAAAAATTTGCTTTTTTGCGTCCAAGGTGTTATCATTCATACATGAACTACGATGCAGTAACGAACAAACTCATCATACTTTTCTGTCTTGACAAAATGGAGATGCCCCTGACGGAGAACTCAATCATCGAGATATGTTCTGTGAAAAACGAGTGGGTGAACTACATGGACTGCCTTGACCTTTTGTATCAACTTTCGGAAGCGAAATTGATTTACAAAACGGCATGCAAGGAAGGTGAGATGAGATATAATTTGACATTTGAAGGACGAGATTGTCTTTCATATTTTTACAGACGTATTCCGGTTGAACTTCGGGACGAAATCACCCAATATGCCAAAGCGAACCGCCTTTCAATCAAGCAGAGTCAGGAATATTTTGCAAACTACACAGACGCGGATGACGGCTCATATCTTGTGACGATGAGAATATATGAAAACCTGATTTCCAGCCCGCTTTTTGAGGTGCAAATCAAAGCCCCAACCCGCCAATCAGCAGAAGAAGCGTGCAAAAAGTGGCGACAGATGGCGCCGAATGTGTATGAATACATATTTGAAAATTTCATCAACACAAACTGATTTTTCACAATTTTTCGAACAAAAAACACCCCGTTTGGAGTGTTTTTTATTTTTTCATAACTCCCAGATTAAGTATAATATGAAGATGATGTTCCAAGCGCCTGACCTTCGGTCATTGTCATTGTAAACCTTACGCCATAAGAATTTGTCATCCAAGAAATTTGTTCTTTTCCGTTTGCGTCAATTCGATATGCGCTTGTGTTTGAATACATATCTCTCGTCCAATATTCACAATAATCGCTTGTTCCAATTCCTGCAATTGCGCAGACCAAATCGCTTGCTTTTGCTCTGTTATCTGCAAGACAGGATTCAAGTTCTTCCAAAGACACAGGAATCATCCCCGACAAACTATCCGAATTTGATTTATCCACTTTTTCTTGTTGTCCTTCATACCCTACACTATCAAAATTGATAGTGTAAACTGCATTATAATTCATATCAAAATATGTTGCATCTCTTCCAACAGTCATCAATGGAGTATTCAAAAATGTCGCGCCAGAAGAAAGAGAAGGATATACATGATAACAACTCCATGCAAGGACTCTGTCACTGACAACCTTGAAATTGGTGTTTATTTTTCCGAAATTTTTCCAAGTCGTAGGTGGAACTGTGACACCTTCTGCAGTTATTCGCCACCTGATTGGCTCAACCTTAAACCAATAAGCCGTCCCGGAAGTGAGTGTCACC
>CAYOEW010000034.1:0-7930 GCA_964403245.1 uncultured Lachnospiraceae bacterium | reverse complement strand
ATGGGAAGTTAGCGGTGTCCTGTAACCTGCAATCCGCTACAGCAGGATTGAACAGTTGTTTCGGTGCATTTTGGTTGAAAATGAGTATGTTTTGTCAATGATGAAATTAAGGTCTTATGCAATTTGCTCCTTCGAACCATGTCAGGTCCTGACGGAAGCATCATTAAGGAGATCGGCAGATGTGCCATAAGGAAACTTTGGTGGAGTTGAGAAAATGTGAGGCAGTCAGTCAGAGTGTAACAACGCAACCGCTCGGATATGAAAAAAAGTGAGTTAATTCCTCACTTTTTTCTTTTTTATTCTTTTTTTTCTTTTGGCTTTTTGACAGTTTCCTTCAAATTTTCCATTTCTTTTTTGACTGCTTTTTCGCCCTTGTTGACAAGTTGTTTTGCCTCTTGCGAATGCTTATATAACAATGCCCCTGCCACAAGTCCTGCGCCAAAGCCAACAATCATGCAAACTTCTTTCATGTTTTTTCCTCCTGACAATAGTGTTTGCAAAAAAGTGACATTTATGCATAAAAGCACATTGAATAAAATGAAAAAGGACGCATTCTCCTACGTCCCACAAAATCAGAATGTGAATTCATCAAGCATTGAGATGATTTTTCCATAGTCAATTTGAGCATTTGTTGTGCTTACAAGTGGGTCTTCAAAGATGTTTTTATCTTCCCCACAAATTGAATGAATTCCTTTTGGGTTCTGCAAACGAATGTAGTTTGCAAAGTTCACAAAAGTTTTGTTGATATCATTTGGGTCGAACAAAATGTTTGGACAATTATAAACAAGGCTCTCAACAACAATTTGATTTGGAATTCTGTCATAATTTTTTGCAAACATTGTGTTTGTAAGTTTTATGACATCAATAAACGAGTTTCCAACTTCATCAACTTTTTGTTGCAAGTTTACAAAACGATTTCCAAATGAAAAAGCGAAAAATTTGTTTTTTGTTTCTTTAAAGAGTTTGAAAATATAATTTTCACTTTCAAAAAGGCAAATGTAAATATTGATTCTGATGTTGCTTCCAAAATCTTCGCTTCCAACGATTGTCAAGTGGTTTGGATATTCATAAATGACGCTACTTTCGGACAAATATTGAGCAAGCCCCATCACGATATCGTGGCGAAGGTCACCAACCTTATATTTTTCCAAAGTTTCAAGTTTTTCAGTGTCTTTTTCTTTGACTTTTTTATATTTTTTCTTGCGTCCAATACGCCAAGAAGCACGAAATTCGCGCCATACAAGTTTCCACCAATTTTTCTTGCGTTTGGAATTAAATTCAATTTGAGGGTTTTCAACCGCAAAAATATATGAATATTCCGACAATTGACAAATTGAGCCCGTATAATTTTCATTTACAGGCATGAAAACTGCTTTTTCAGGGTTGACAAATGGTGATTTTTGAGAGATATCGTTGACAACCTGTGTCATCAAATTCTCAACAACTTCATTGAGATAGAAAGCAAAATCACTGTTTGCACTTTCGTTTAATTCCCTAATCAATTCTTTGTTAAGTTGCATATTTTTTCCTTTTGTTTATTTTTTCATGATATATGAGCAAAGGTCAACAAGTTTGTTTGAATATCCCCATTCATTGTCATACCAAGCAACAAGTTTGACAAAAGTTGGAGTGAGCATAATTCCGGCATTTGCGTCAAAAATACAGGTTCTGCTGTCGCCAATGAAATCACTTGAAACAACTGGTTCTTCGGTTATTCCCAAAATTCCGTTCATTTCATTTTTGCTTGCTTTCTTGATTGCGGAAACAATTTTTTCATATGTTGTTGGCTTTTTGAGTTGAACAGTCAAGTCCACAACTGACACATCAAGTGTTGGAACACGATAACTGTTTCCAGTGAGTTTTCCTTTGAGTTCTGGAATCACTTCACCAACCGCCTTTGCAGCACCTGTTGAGGATGGAATGATGTTGTATGTCGCTGCTCTTCCACCACGCCAGTCTTTTTTGCTTGGGCCATCAACTGTGAGTTGTGTTGCGGTTGCCGAGTGAACAGTGCACATAAGTCCATATTCAATTCCAAAGTTGTCATTGATGACTTTTGCCAAAGGTGCAAGACAGTTTGTTGTGCAAGAAGCATTTGAAACAATGTCCATATCAGGTGTGTATTTGTCTTCATTCACACCCATAACAAACATTGGCATATTTTTTCCCGGTGCAGAAATGACAACCTTCTTTGCTCCTGCTTCAAGGTGTGCCTTTGCTCCGTCATATGATGTGAATTTTCCGGTGCATTCCAAAACAACATCAACATCATGGTTTTTCCATGGAATAAGCGCTGGATTCATTTCAGCATAAAATGAAATTTTGTTGCGTCCAACAACAAGCATGTTGTCCTTAACCTTCACTGGAACATCAAAAGTTCCATGAATTGTGTCGTGTTCCAAAAGATATTTTGAATATTCAACTGTCAAGAATGGGTCGTTGATGGCAACAATCTCAACATCATCCCTTTTGGATGCAACGCGAAGAGCAAGTCTTCCAATTCTTCCAAATCCGTTGATTGCAATTTTTGTTTTTTTCATATTTTCTCTCCTTTTTTATTTTTTACATCAAAATTGATGATATAAAACCCTCTTATTTTGTCGTCTTTTTCGCAGAAGTGCTGGCTTTTGTGGATGTTTTTGTTGTTTTTGGTTTTGAAGTTGCTGTTTTCTTTGTGCCAGACGTTTTTGTTGTCTTTGGAGAAACTTTCTTTTCTGTTTTCTTCAAATTTGAATTATTTGTTTCATCTTTTTTTGCAACTTTTGTGGATTTTGGAGTTGTTTTCTTCTTGGCAGTTGTTGTTTTGTCCTTTTGAGTGGAATTTTCAGAAATTTCGACTTTTCCTTTCAAAATTTCAACTTCAGACGCTCTTCCAAACCAAAGTTTTCCGACTGCAAGCGTTCGAATGAAATTGACAAGGATAACGCCAAAAATAAGAATGGAAAGCAAAATCCAAAAAATCACCAAAATCACGATGATTGCTTGAAGTTTGACAAAAATGCAAGTCAAAATTCCACCTGCAATACTTCCCAGCATAAACAAAAGACCAAAGACAAACCAAAATGTGTTCTTCAAGCGACTGTATTGCTTTCTTGCTGAACAATTTTGTGTTTCAAACTCTTGAATTTGCACGCCAACATATTTGTTAATACGCGATGCCATTGAAAGATTTGAACAAACTGAAATGAGTTCAAACATGCTTTCGTTGAAGCAAATTGCGGAAATATCTTGAAAATACTCAAACGCAAAGATTTTTCTGATGATTTTTCTTGTCAAATTTTTGAAAAAAGAAACAAATTTGTTATGATGAGATTTTAAAGTTGCAATTTCACAAGAAGAATTTGTCAAATTATCAAATTCCTCATCAGACAGAGGCCTTCTTACAATCAAAATGCGACCTTTTTGCATTTTGCAAGAATGAAGAGAATTTATAATCTCTTCTTTTTGAGATTTGTCATCAAACACGCGAATTTCAATTCCTGTTGTGTTGTCAAACAATTCTTTTGCAAGGCTTTTTCTCACACCAACAAGAAAATGGATGTTTTTGTCCATGTGATTTGTGATGAATTTGACATAGTCTTTGACATTGTCAGTTACTGGAAGAACAACATTGATCATTTATTTTTCTCCTGATATTTTTTTGAGTCGTCTTGCATGACGCCCACCTTCAAAACTTGTCGTCAAGAAAACCTTGACAATATTGATTGCTTTTTTCTTTTTTGTAAAATTTGCACCAAGACACAAAACGTTTGCGTCATTGTCTTTACGCGCAAGCATAGCCATTTTTTCATTCAAACAAAGTGCTGCGCGGACATTTGAGTTTCGATTGGATGCGATGCTCATCCCAATTCCTGAACCACAGATGAAAATTCCGACATTATTTTTGTTTTCAAGAAGTTTGTCAATTCCAAGGCGAGCAAAGTCTGGATAGTCAACAGGCTCTTTGCTGTAAGTTCCAACATCAATTGTGATGATGTTTTCTTGATTAAAGAAGATTTTGAGTTCTTCTTTCAAAGGATAGCCCCTGTGGTCGCTTGCCATTATAATCATTGTTCACCTCTCAATTTTTCAATTTTTTTGAGCAAAATATCAATGTTTTGCTCGATTTCTTTCGCCGTCTTCAAATAGACCTGTTCGTCAAATCCTGCTGGATCTGAAACTTCGCCCGCAAGTTCATCAAAACAAATCACTTTTGGACTTGATATGAAATTTTTGTGTTGTTTTGTCACCGCAACGTAGATTGTTTTTGGTTTTGTTTTTTTCAATTTTACACTTGCTCGATTTCGACTGTCATATCCCAACTTTTTCAGCACAATTTTTGCATTTGAAGAAATGTTTTCCCCATTTGCAAAAAGACCCGCAGAAGAAAATTTGATATCCTTCATTTTTCTTGTCTTTGCCTTTTTCCTTGCAATACGTTCAGCCATGACCGACCGACAGGTGTTGCCTGTGCAAACAAAACAAATTTCAATCATAAAAGCACCTTTGTATTTCCTAATACAAAATAAGTATAAACTAAAATTCAAAAAAAACAAAGCAATTTGCTTTGTTTACAAAAAATTTTAGATGGAAATTTTTTTCGGTTTGTAGAGTTTGTCAAGGTTATATTTGTCGCGAACCTTTTGCAAGAAGATGTGAAGCGTGACGCCAACAAAATCAAAAACAATCCATTCGCCTTTGAAATACCCTTCAATTTTGTCGCCATATTGATATTTTTCCGCGATGATATCGGCAACTTTCTTGCTGTCAACAACCTTTGTTGAAGTCGCCAAAACAATATATTTCTCTTCATCTTGAACGGAGAGATTATACACCGAAACGTTTTTCATTTTGTTGTCTTTCAACAAATCGACAAGTTCTTTTATGTTTGACATATCATGATTTTAGCAGTAAGTTGCCAATTTGTCAAACAAAAGTTGATTAAATTTTGTCACATTGTCAAAAATTATGGCATGAGAAGAATAAATTTGTTGTTGCAAGAGATATTGAAAATCACGCTGATTTTTTTGTTGTGCTTTGTGTGGATGAGATATTTTGTTCGAAAATTCTGGATTTCGCTTGTTCTTTCCGTTGCTTTGTCGATTTTGATATATCTTGCAATCACCCTGTTTTTCCAAAGGAAACAGAGAAAAATTGGAATGAAATTAAAAGAAAAACAGGACGCTGAAAACATCTTTCTTTCGCTTGCAACAAGCCCAAATGCGATGGAATTTTTTGTTGAAATTGCGAAAAAATTTGGAGAAAAAGTGACAAAGCACAAAGAATTTGTCACTATTGAAAATTCAGACAAAAAGACGATTATTTTTGCAAATTTGACTTTTGAAGACCTTGACAATGCGCGTTTTGTGGAAATTTACAACAAAATTCGAAAAGAAAAACCATCAAAAATCATCGTTTTATGCCACGATGTATCTGATAAAAATCTGTCATTGTTTTTGAAGAACTTTGATGAAGAAATCTTGATTTTAAACCAATATGAAACCTATCAAAAACTTTACAAAGAAAGCAATCTTTTTCCGCCAATCACCCGAAAATACGCACTTGAAAGCAAATTAAAATTCAAAGACTATCTGAATTTCAGTTTCAACAAAAAACGAACAAAAGGATATCTTTTTTCAGCATTTATTCTCATCCTTTCAGGTCTTTTTGTCAAAACAACAGTTTTTTACTGCATAGTTGCGTCACTTCTGATTGTGTTCGCCATTCTTTCACAACTTAATCTGTTTGAAAAGACAAGCAAAGCCGAAAAAATCATATAAAAAAGGACAAATTAACCCAATTTGCCCGTTAAGAAACATAAATCAAAAAAATCAAGGAAGTTGAATGTGTTTAAAACCCTTTTTTGTTGATTTTTTATACAAAATGAAGTTGTTTCCAATCACCTGAACAACATCCGCTGAAAGTCTTTTTGCCAAGGTGTTTGCAGTTTCATACGCCCCATCATCGTTGTTGTTAAGAACTTTGATTTTGACAAGTTCGCGCGCTTGCAAAAGAAGTTCAACGCTTTGAACAACGTTGTCTGTCATCCCTTCTTTTCCAATCTGCATAACAGGGTCAAGTGCATTGCCAAGTCCTCTTAAATATGCTCTTTGTTTTGTTGTTATCATGTTTTTACCCCCACAATATGTTGTGTATTATGTCACAAAATTTGTTGCATACTACTCAACATATTCAAATTGAATATCTTTAATAATCACTGTGTCGCCATTTTTCAATCCACGACTTTTGAGCATGTCAATCACACCCATTTCCTTCAAGCGCGTTTGGAAATATGCAAAGGAAAGTTGGTCTGAAATGACAACTCCACGAGCCAAATTCTCAATTCTTCCACCACTGACAACAAAACTGCCATCGTCAAGTCTTGAAATTTCAATTGAAGAAGTATCCTTCTTGTCAAAGTCAAATTCTTCAACATCAAGCGCCGGTTTTTTTGGAATTTTTTTGAGATTTTCAAGCACCTTCTTTTTGAGTTCTTCAACACCCTTGCGCGTGAAGGATGAAATACACAAAAAGTCGGAAATTTTTGTTTCAGCAACAAACTTGTTGATTTTTTCCTTCAAAGTTGCATCATCAAGCAAATCACATTTTGAAAAAACAACAATTTGCTTTGTTTTTGCAAGCGAACTTGCATATTTTTCAAGTTCCTGATTGATGATTTTGAAGTCTTCAGTCGCTGATCTTCCTTCGCTTTCTGAAATATCCACAAGATGAACAATCAATCGAACGCGTTCAACATGTTTGAGAAAATAGTGCCCCAATCCAAGCCCTTCGCTTGCGCCTTCAATCAATCCTGGAATGTCCGCAACAACGAATTTTTCGCCCAAAACTTCACAAACTCCCAAATTGGGATATATTGTTTTGAATGGGTAGTTTGCAATCTTTGGATTTGCGTTTGAAATAACGGACAATAGTGTGGATTTTCCGACATTTGGAAATCCCACAAGGCCGACATCAGCAATTGTTTTGAGTTCCAAAATCACTTCGCGCAAATTTGTGACTTCTCCCGCTTGAGAAAACGCTGGCGCTTGCTTGACGGACGACTTATAATATGCATTTCCGTGTCCACCTGCACCACCTTTGAGTGCCACAAATTCTGCGCCGTCTGTTTCAAGGTCAGCAATGATTTTGTCGGTTTGTGGATTGATGAGAACTGTTCCGGTTGGGACAAGAATAATCTCATCTTTTCCATTTCTGCCAGTCTGATTTTTTTGATGTCCATCTTCACCATTTTCTGCAACAAATTTCTTCTTAAATCTGAAAGAATAAAGTGTGTTAAGATCGTTTGTGGCTTTGAAAATGACATGTCCGCCTCTTCCACCGTCACCGCCGTCAGGACCGCCATTTGCCGTTAATTTTGTGCGCAAAAAAGAAGTAGAGCCCTTGCCTCCGTTTCCTGCTTTTATTGAAATTTTTACTCTGTCAAGAAACATTTTTTCTCCTTTTAAACCCTTGACGCATGGCATTGACGATTGAAGACACATTTTTCGCATTCAGGCTTGATTGCTTTGCAAATATATCTCCCAAAAAGCACCATTTGATAGTGCAATTTCGACCATTTGTCTTTTGGAAAAACAATTTTGAGTTTTTCTTCACATTTGTCTGGATTTTGTGTTTTAACAAGTCCCAAGCGGTTTGATATGCGAAGCACATGCGTGTCAACCGCAAAAGCATCCCCGCCAAACGCTTCACTGATCATGACGTTTGCAGTTTTTCTGCCAACACCCGCAAGTTTTGTCAAATTTTCAAAATCACTTGGAACAACGCCGTCATATTTTTGTATTATGTCACAACTTGCAGATTTTATTGCCTTTGCTTTGTTTCTGAAGAACCCACATGGACGGATTTTTTCTTCCAACACATCAATTGGAATGTTTGCAAAATCTTGTGGTGTGCTGTGAGTTTTGAAAAGTTCACCAGTGACCATATTGAC
>CAYOEW010000033.1:3295-8222 GCA_964403245.1 uncultured Lachnospiraceae bacterium | reverse complement strand
TCAAACTTGGGATTAATTGCCTGGGCATTTTTTGAATTTTTGCAAAATTTTTTAACAAAAAAGGTTGCATTGTCTGTTATTTCGCCCTTCTCGAGTGTGAAGACAAGTGTATATTCATCGCCATTTTTTGTGCTGGTCTTTGTCAGTTTTCCACCAGCAAGAACTTTGGACAAAGCAAATTTGCTGAACACATTTTGAGGCAAAACTTTCCATTCGTCCAAATATTTTTCGAGTGTGTATCTTTGAACATCTTTGTTTTCATAGTCAAAAACACCATTCGTCACATCTTTACTTCGCCTTGCAGACATCTCATTTCCAATCTGAGTGAACTCAAATCCAATGTCGTTTTTGATTTTTCCATTTCCATATGTGCAAAGCTTTGAGTGGTATGTTGAATTTTTGTTATTAATCTCGCTCGATAGTCTCACTTCTTGTTCAATATTGACCAAGTTTTTCACATTGAGACTAAACTTGCCAGAAGAAGTTGTCTGATAAGAACTAACATTGTCAAGGTATGCATAAGCATATCTGAGAGCAGTTGTAAAATTCTCAAAAGACACTTTTTTGAAAGATGAATCATTTGTTTTTTCTTCAAAATCACCAAAATTGTCCCCACTTTGATTTTGAGAAGTTTCACTCTCAACACCACTAACTTTTGGCAAAAAATGGATGGCGGTCGCAATAGAAATTATTATTGCCAACATAAAACAAAAAATCAAATTATATCTTTTCTTGTATTTCATATGTAATCCTCAAAATTGCTTTTTGAAATGTTATAAATAGATTAAGCCATGAAAATTGCAATGTCAAGTTAAATTTTTTAAACCCCACCCCAAAAAAAACAATCAAAAATTTTGAAGTTTTGTTTTGTTGTGTCCAAATTGTTTGACAATGTTCCATTTGAGTGATAATATAATTTTGAAAAATGGAGGTTATACATGGCAAACACAATAAATTTTGACAAGCCAGAAACTTGGAAAAGAATCAAACCTGAGAGATATTCAGACTTTTCAATCGTCAATAATGAATACACTCCTTGCGAGTTTGGTTTTGCAATCCCAAATGAACAAAAATCATATGATGTCGTCAGCATTTTCAACTATGGTGCTGTTGGCGAAGAGTTCTTGAAAGAACTCAAGGATCAACTTGACCAATTGTCACAAGACAACAATGCAGTTTCTGAAATCAACGATTATATAAAAGAAAATGCAGAAGGCTATGCCGTCACAAAAACTGACTATATTCGCCCTTTGTTCTATAAAAAAGGAAAACTCCTCAACAAGCAATGTTTCATCAACATCATGCAAATCAAAACAAACATAACAACAAGTTTCTCTTTGCAAATTTTTGTTGAAGTTGGCGAAAACTTGTATTGCCTCACAACGTCAGCAAAAGAATGCGACGAGAAAAAACCACTTGAATCACTCATCAAAGGAAACAAATATATTGATGAAATGGTCAACGTTGTTTTCAAAACAATGGAAGAAAAAGCTTAATCGTTTATTAAAAGCAAGCAAATATATTTTAGAAAAAGCGACAGACAAGTGTCTGTCGCTTTTTTATTTCACACTTTAATTTTTCAATCGTTCCCATCAACTACAAGGCTAGAAAAATACACATCAACAAATGACATATTAAGCAATAAAATATTTGCCAAAAGCCCTTCACCATTAATATTCAAATCTATGTCAAGAATTCGATTTTTCAAATCTATTTCATTTGAGTCTCCAACCCTATATTCTATTTTTTGAATGTCATTAAATATTAAATTCACAATCGACTTGTCATATTTCTCCAGTTTTATATTTAACTGATTATTTGAGAAACTAAATTTTAATATATGACTATCATGAAAATATAACGTTTGAGTTTTTAAATATTTATCCAAATCATTACTTTTTATTTTAATTTTTCCCATTTTTAACTCCGTCTCTGCAAAACGACCAAAGTTTTTGAAACCTCATATTTTTTTATTCAAGATGTCGCAAACTTTTGACATATGTTGATATTCGTTTTTTCCAATCTCGCTTTGGCGAAACATATGCTCAATGTTGTTCACAATTTTTTCAATTTCCGCTCTGCCCTTTTGGGTCAGTTTATAAAAAATTTGACGTTTGTCCTCTTGGGAATGAATTTTTTCAATCTTGTTTTGCTCAATGAGAGTTTTGCAAGCGAGAGCAAGGTTGGATTTTTTTATGCCAATTTTGCTTATGAGAAGACTTGGGGAACATACTCCATACTCATCAATAATGAACATAATTTTTTGGTTGATTTCAATGTTTTTTCTGTTCCAGCCATCGCAAACACAATCCGTCAAAATGCGAATTTCAAGCAATCGCCTTGCAAAATTCTCTCGTTTTTCCATGCTTTTAGTATATCTTTGACAAACTTTTTTGGCAAACAAATATTTAATAATTTGATGGCGCAACGTTTTTTCTTGCCAAATTTTGGGGTTTGGAGTATATTTATGACATGACAATTCTTGGCGAAATTCATGACATTATTTTTCGAAACGAGGAAAATGGCTACACTGTGGCTATTGTTTTGCGTGGAAAAGAAAAGATTGTCACAGTTGGAAAATTTTTGAGTGCAAAGATTGGAGAAAATGTTCGACTTGAAGGAAACTTTGTCATGAACAAAAAATATGGCGAACAATTTTCTGTGGACTATGCTGAAATTGTTGAGCCAACGAGTGTGGAAGGCATTGAAAAATATCTTTCCAGTGGTCTCATTCCAGGAGTTGGTGCGGTGACGGCAAAAAATATGGTTGCTATGTTTGGAGAAGAAACGCTCAACATAATCGAGTTTTCGCCAGAAAAACTTTCGCGTGTTCGAGGGATAAGCAAGCACAAAGCGGAAATCATTGCAGAGAGCTTCACAGACATAAAAAGAATGCAACGTTCACTCATGTTTTTGCAAAAATATGACATTTCTGTCAATATGGCGCTCAAAATATATGGCGTTTATGGCGAAAAAACTGTGGATTTGATGCAAGAAAATCCATATAAACTTGTTGAGGACGTTGACGGGATTGGGTTTTTGACAGCGGACAGAATTGCGTATGCCATGGGCATTGAAAAAGAAAGCATTTTTCGCGTTCGAGCGGCAATTTTGCATTGCCTAAACGAGGGTTGCGAAAAGTCTGGAAACACATTCCTTCCCGCCTTTGAACTCCTTGGGCAAACCTCAAAACTTTTGGCAACAAGCGAAGAAGACATAAAAGAAAAGTTTGAGACAGTCATCGAAAGTCTCATTTTTGACAAACTTATAATAAAAATTTTCAACGACAAAGTTCAAGGCTATGAACTTCAAAAATACTATAACACTGAACTTGGGATTGCAAAAAAACTTGCAACCCTTGCCTCATGCCAAAACAAAGAAGACTTTGACCTCAAAGACGAAATTGGCTTGTTTGAAACATTCAACAAAATCACATTTCACGACGAACAAAAACGCGCAATTGAAACATCTGTCAAGTCCCCAGTTTCAATAATAACTGGTGGTCCAGGAACAGGAAAAACAACAATAATCAAATGTGTCATGTCAATCCTCAAACAAATGGGAAAAAAGATTGCGCTCGTTGCCCCAACGGGACGCGCAGCAAAACGGTTGTCAGAAAGCACGGGAGTTGAGGCAAAAACAATACACAGACTTTTGGAACTCGAGTTTGTTGGGCGAAAAGTCAATTTCAAATATAACGAACACGAACCCCTGCCCTTCTCTTGCGTGATTGTTGATGAGGTGTCCATGGTTGACTGCATGCTCATGCACTCTCTCCTCAAAGCGCTTCCTCGCGACTGCAAACTCATTCTTGTTGGCGACAAAGACCAACTTCCATCAGTTGGCGCGGGAAATGTCCTCAAAGACATTCTTCAAAGCGAAAAAATCCCAACAACCTATCTCACAAAAATCTTTCGCCAAGACGAAAACTCGCTCATTGTGTCCAATGCACACCTCATAAACGCGGGCGAAATGCCAGAACTTGACAACTCAAAAGATGATTTCTTTTTTGAGAGCAAGACGGACACAGAAGACATGAAAAACTCAATCATCTCACTTGTCACAGAGCGCTTGCCAAATCATTTCAACATCGACTCAACAAAAATTCAAGTCATCGCACCTCTCAAAGCGGGAATTTGTGGAACAATAAATCTCAATCGCGAACTTCAAGACAAACTCAACCCCTCGTCGCTCACAAAACACGAAATCACGATTGGTCAAACAACTTTCAGACGTGGCGACAAAATCATGCAAACGGTCAACAACTATGATATTGAATGGACAAAACAAAATGGCGTTGTTCGAGAGAGCGGACTTGGCGTGTTCAACGGTGACATTGGATATATCCACGACATCAATCGCGACACGGGCGAGGCAATAATTTGGTTTGAAGACGGGCGCGAGGCGGTCTATACTCGCGTTGAAATGCAGGACATTTCGCTCGCATATGCCATCACCGTCCACAAAAGTCAGGGCTGTGAATTTGACATCATCGTCATGCCAATGATTGCGGGAAGTCCAATGATTCTCACGCGAAACCTCTTCTACACCGCCGTCACACGTGCAAAACGCGCAGTCGTGCTCGTTGGCGAAAAGAAAAACATGAGGCGCATGATTGCAAGCACGCACACCTCAAAACGCAATACCATGCTCTGCCCTCTCCTTCTCAAAGAATTCAAGCGCGCGGAGGAGATTTATGGCTGACAACAAATTCAAGTCTTTCATGAAACAGACAAAGGATTTCTTTCTTGAACTTTTCTTTCCAGAAAACCTCACTTGCGACATATGTGGAGCAGAAATGGACCATGACACAAAATATCATGTTTGCGAGGCTTGTGAAATGAACTATCTCAATTCTGGAAAAGTTTGCCCAAAGTGTGGAAGTGCGATTGACGACGAATATAATTCTTGCTATTCCTGTCGCGAC
>CAYOEW010000033.1:0-3285 GCA_964403245.1 uncultured Lachnospiraceae bacterium | reverse complement strand
ACGAAAGTTTCAACTCTTGCTTGTCTTGCAAGAACAAACAAGTTTTTTATAAAAAAGCACGCGCTCCTTTTGTCTATGCAGGCAAGGTCAAGACTGCAATACACAACTTCAAATATCACAACGCAAAATATCTCGCAACAACTTTTGGAAACTATATGACAAATGTTGTCGTTCGCGAAAACTTTGAGTTTGACATCATCATTCCCGTTCCTCTCACAAAGAAGCGTCAAAAGTCGCGTGGATATAATCAGTCTGAACTGCTCGCCAATCAGATTTCCAAAAATCTTGGTGCGCCAGTCGTCACTGATGTTTTGCAAAGAACAAAATTTTCGCGTTCACAAACAGAACTGACGAGCAGTGAGAGATATCAAAACCTTGAAGATTGTTTTGTGGCAGAAAACATTGACAAAATTAAAGGCAAGAAAATTCTTTTGGTTGATGACGTCATGACAACAGGCGCGACAATTGAAGCGTGCAGCAAAATCCTCATGGATGCAGGTGCAAATGTCGTTTATGTCTGCACGGCTTGTCGAACTTCGTCAAAATTTGAGTCATAAACAAAACATTTCCTTCATACAATTTTTGTATGGAGGTTTTTTATGGAAAATTCCCTAAAAGACAATAACATCACTCTTTTCAATCGTTCGCGTCTCACTCTTTCTGGTGTCACAAAAGTGATTTCAATCAGCCCCACCTCAATCTCTGTCGAGGCGTATGGCAGCGGTCTGTTGATTTTTGGAAACGACATGCTCGTCACAAAACTCGATGTCGAAAGCGGAAACATTGAGGCGACAGGACTTTTTGACGCAATAAAATATACGACCAGCAAAAACAAGGGAGGACTGCTCAAAAGGATTTTGAAATAATGCTTTTCTCAACACAGTTTCAATTTTCAATATTCCTTTCAATATTTTTCATCATTTTTGCCGCCTCGTTTTTGTTTGATGTGAGTGCGCTCATATACGAACTTACAGCAAAAAACAATGTCGTCAAAAACATTTTTGATTTTGTCGCAATGACACTCGTTTGCGTTGTGTTTTTCTTTGTCGTCCTCTCAAAAAACTTTGGCGAGTTTCGCTGGTTTTGTTTTCTCGCTTTTGCTCTGGGCATCATCATTCAACGCATGACTTTTGGAAAAATCATTGCCAAGTTCTATTCGCTTTGGTATAATGCTTTTGAAAAAACAAAACAAAGGATAAATCAAAAACTCCAAACACGTCATGGAAAATCAAAAAAGAATCAAGAACAGAATTAAGGTCGCACTCATTGCCGTCATGGCAGTTGTTTTGTCGCTCGTCATCATTTTGATCATCCAAACTGTCCAGCTTCACAAACTTGAAGACCAAAAACAAGATGCTCTCACAGAACAATCTCTGCTTGAACAAAAAAATGCTGATGCCGACAAAAAAATGGAAGAACTCCTCGACCCAACGCATAACCAAAAATATTACGAACAAGAACACAACTATGGCTCACAAAACGACTATTTGTTCAACTAAAAAGACTATCCAATTTGATAGCCTTTTTGTGTATTAATTTTCAAAAAACTCAAAATTGAGAATCATTTATTATCTTCATTATTTTTGATTTCCAAAAGGAGTTTGTCAAAATCGCTTTGAAACAATCTGTCTTGAACAATTCTATATTTTTCAAATTCACTTTCGGCTTTTGTTTTTGCAAGTTCTGCTGATATTTTTCCATTGTCTTGCAAAACATCTCTATCCCACATTTTCAAGAAGCCATTTAACCTTGTTTCCCAATCTTGCATGGTCATAGGGATTTGTCTTTCCGCTTGGTCTTCTGCAAAATCCAAATAAGCAGAAACTATTCTTCCTAATTGCGCAAGTTCTTTTTCTGTTAAATAGTTTTTGGCGACAACAACATCATATTTATGAATTTTGGAATTGGGTGCACCTTCCCAAGTTGTTAAACCCATATTTTCTTTTTCGGCATCTGCACGATTATATACAAGTTCGGCTGCAGTTTGACCATGTATTGAATAATGTAGTTTATTTTGGACAGCAGCAAAAAATCTTTGTGTGGTTTTTGCATTTGCGTCGTAATCAATAGAAGTTGCATAAATATCTGTAATCTTTTGATAAAACAATCTCTCAGACAAACGGATTTCGCGAATTTTTTCTAATTGCTTTTGAAAATAATCTTTTGTTAAAATTGTGCCACCATTTTTAAGTCGTTCTTCATCCATAACCCAGCCTTGAATGGTGTAATCTTTAACAATGGCATTTGCCCATTTTCTAAATTGCACCGCTCTTTCGTTGTTTACCTTAAACCCAACAGCAATTATCATTTGAAGATTATAGTGCATTGTATTATAATTTTTACCATCACTGGCAGTTATTCGGAATTTCCTAATAACTGAACTTTCGACCAATTCATTATCAGCAAATATTTTATTGATATGTTCATTTATAGTTGAAACCTTAACACCATAAAGTTCCGCCATCATTTTTTGTGTAAGCCAAATGTTTTCATCTTCATAGCGAATTTCGATGGAATTGTTTGCATCTCCCACTGCTGAAATATATGTCAAATATTCCGCTGTGCTTGACCTAATAGTTATTTCTTGTTTCTTGTTTGTCATTATTTTCTCCTTTTAAAAGTGGGATATTTTCAACTTCATTTTTTATGAACTTCAATTTTGAGATTTTTAAATATATTTTAAAGATGTCGAATCCGACCCCCTTTCACAAGCAAAATATTATGAACAAGAACAGAACCATGGTTTTAATTCAACCTACAGGACTCCATTAATTTGTTCCCTTATTGATAATCTCATTTTTTATCCACGACATAATAATATTGACAATATATTCAATTTCTTCCTCACTCAAAATGTGTGTTTTTTCTATATGATGCCATTTATATAAACACTCTCTGCAACATGTCGCAGTTGCATGCTGGGCTATAAAGACTGGATGACCTCTCATCGGTGTTTGTTTTCCATCTTGAAATGTAGAAATATCTTTTAAATGTTTATTAACAAAATCACAAGCATGAGATTTAATTTTTTCAATCCCTTTTTCAGCGATATAGTCAAATTTTTTTTTTTTTAAGTGAAAAGAATTTCTGAACTTTGAATTGCTTAATTTATTTAAAATATTTAATGTTCTATCCATAAATAATACTTTCATTAAATTTATAAAATATTTTAACAGCACGAATTGTGCTGTTATTTGTTATTCAGCAAGGATTTCAACCTTGATTTTTGTTGACACGCCTTGGAAAAGTTTTATTTCAACCTCGTGAATGCCAATTGTCTTTATT
>CAYOEW010000032.1:0-8306 GCA_964403245.1 uncultured Lachnospiraceae bacterium | reverse complement strand
CGACATCGTTTGCGACATTTTGGGTGATTCGATCATCATGAAAACAGTCGTAACTGGCGACCCTTCATTTGAAATTATGCAAAGCATGAAGATTTCAGATGATTTCAAAAAGACTTTCAAAAAGAGTCTGCAAATCATTTAAAGGCGGTTTATGGAGAAAAAAGGCAATTCAAAACTTGTTTGGTATGTTTTGTTTGTGTTTATGACGGTGATTTTGTGTTATCTTTTCACCGTTGTATATTTTTATTTCATCTCGCCATATAACATTTCATTGAAACTTGCTTTTTGGCCTTTCAATTCGGAAGAACAGGTTGCGGATATGTATTGTGAAGCAACTGTTGAAATTGAGTTTGATGTCACAAACGAAGAGTTTGTTGAAGAAAAAAAGACTGTTTTGGGTGTCAATGTCAGACAAGATGGATATGTTGTTGCACCTGCAAGTGATTTTTTGAATGTCAAAGATGACACTTCAATCAAAATATATTCAGTTTCGGGCAAGGTTTTCCTTGGGAAATTGCTCTTTTTGGACGAACGCTTTGACCTTGCAATTCTCAAATGCGAAAGTGTTGACAAAAATGATGATGTCAAATTGCCGTTTGTGAAGATTGGTTCTCTTTCAAATGTGGAAAAAGATTTGGAAATCATCTCCGTTTCGACTCCTGTTTCAGACAAAAAACTGCATTTTGGGGCTGTGTCGGAGATCAATTGCTATGATTATGTTTCATCTTCAAAAGACGGACAAAATGTGGTTGAGTCTTTGTCAGAATTTTGCTTTGCTGTAAGTTTTGCTGATGAAAATTATGAAGGTGGAGCAATTTTTGACCAAAATGCCTCACTTTTGGGTTTCACATATTGCAATTATTCCGTTGAAAATTGGACAGAATCAACAGTTTTGCCGGTTGAGATGGTCAAAATCGTTCTTGATGATGTCGTGAATGCATATCAAAATGAAAAATTGTTTTCATGTGAATTTGTGGACTGTTTTTGCGGATTTGATATATATGAACTTGAATGCTATGACGAATGTTCAAAAACAAACACTGGAAATGAAGATGAATTCTTTTTCAATGGCTCGTGGCATCAATATAATGACTCGACAACAGCATTTTTGACATCCGACAAAGATGGGCTCTATCTCATGGAAGATTTTGCTTATAAAGATGCAACAATTGAAGCAGGAAATGTCATTATTGCTCTTCAAATTGATGGAGAAAATATTGAAATTTCGACACGCTATGAATTCTTTTGGTATATATATCAACTGCGTGAAGGTGACATCGTCAAAATTTTCTTTGAACCGGTTTCAGACACACTGTCAAACAATGTTGTGATAACACTATAAGGGGGTTGTATGAAAAAATATAAATTTGCCATTGAAATGGGTGGTGGATACACTTGCATATATGTCAAAGGACAAGGTTTGGCGTTGAAAGAACCAACTCTTATTGCTGCCGAACCAACAAACGATGGCGGTTACAAGGTCATCGCGATGGGAATTGATGCAAAAAAATTGGTCGGAAAAACAAAGGAAAATGTTGAAATTTTCACTCCAATCGCAAGCGGTGAACACTCAAATTTTGAGTATTCCGTTGTGTTGCTCAAACACTTCTTGGGGAAAGTGGGTTTTCGTGCACATGAAGACAACGCAATCTTCATCCTTCCTTGTGGGCTTTCTGCCAGAGAAAAAGAAAACATCTTGAATGTTTGTGAAGGAGCAAATCTTGCACATATTGCACTTGTTCCGTCTGCACTTTGCTCTTGCGTGGGGAACGGAAGAAATATTGACAGTTCAAAAGTGAATATGGTGGTCGATATTGGTGGAACAGGAACTGAAATTGCGGTCATAAATATGTCTTCAATTTTGAAAGGTGCGACACTTGGAATTGGTGGAAAAAGCATTGATGCCTCAATTGTCAATTTTTTGGCTTATTCACAAGAACTTGTCATCGGTCTTTCAACTGCTGAAATTTTGAAAAATGAAGTGGGAAGTTTGTATGAAAATGACACTCTTAACATGGAAATCACAGGGGTTGATGCTCGAACAAAATCGCCAAAAACTTCTGTTGTGCTTTCAAGCGATTTGAGAAACGCAATCGAGCCGTTTTACAGCGAAATTGTCCGTGCAATTGACACAACAATCAACACTCTTCCGCCAGAAATTGTCGCTGATGTGATCAACAACAAAATTTTGATTGTTGGCGGATGTGCAAAAATGCAGGGATTGGATGATTATTTGAAAAAAAATCTCAACTATCCTGTTGAAATTGGTGATGATGTGGATAATGCCACAATTTTGGGAGCGGGAAAACTTCTCTCTGATCCACAACTTCTTTCAAGCATTCTTGAAAGGTTGTAATCAAAAACTGCAAAAAAAGTCGAAAATTTACGAAAAATTCAACAAATTTGTTGGATTTTTTTTATTATTCTCTTGACAAAAATTTGCGGGGGGGGGTAGAATAAAGTTAAGTGAAAAAAATAATTCACATTTTAAAGGAGGAAAAATGAAAAAAACATCAAAAATTTTGGTGGCGTGCATGCTTCTTGTTGGTTGCTTTGCCGGAATACTGACCTTTTCAGGTTGTTTGGGAGTGATCAATCCGCTTTTGAGCATCAGCCTTACAACTCCAATCAAGGACCACTACAAAGTTGGTGAAGAAATTGACCTTAATGGAGCAACTCTTCGTCTTACTTATGAAGATGGAACTCAAAAAAGCATTGCTGTTGACCCTGAAATGATTTCTGGTTTCTCAACTGAAACAGCAGGAACTTACACCATGAAAATCGTTTTCAATGAAAAGGAAACAACTCAAGAATATGTTGTGTATGACTTCCAAAGTGTTCTTGACAATGCAAAAAGCAAAATGAACAGTCTGTCAAAATATCAAGCAACAGTTGTGGAGACAACCAAGAGAACAGGACAGGCAGATACAGTTCAAAATTTGACATATTTGGCTGACAGAAACTATTTTTATACAAGTGCTCAAAGTGGTGCAATATCTTATGTTGATTGCGTTGACGCAACAGCAAGACGTGAATATAACAGTGTTAGCGGAACAACAAGCATTGATGACACTGATGTATCACTCTTCAAATTGAGATTTTATGGTATATTCTTTGAACAAATCGGCACAATTACTTCAAGCAACATCACCTACAACGCAAGCAATGAAACATATGAACTTAATTACACAGTTTCATACACAATCAGTGAAGAAACAAGCACATTGGAAATGAAATTGGTTGTTTTTGAAGATTACAGAATCAAAACCGCAACAAGAACAGACTTGAGCAATGACGGAAGTGCTGACAGAACAATCAGTGAATACACATATTCATATGAAGGTTTGCCAACTGTTTCCTGGCCAACAAGTGGAACTCCAACACTTACTTATTGATTTGCATGGTTGACAATAAAAAAACTGGCGAAAAGCCAGTTTTTTTGTTTTTAAAATTCCTCAAATGTTGGGTCTTGTGGTGGATTTGTTTTTTGCGATTTTGCTATGTTTTGCGAGAGTGCCTGCATGAGCATGTCGTTTTTGTTTGGATGAGTTGGGTTGTCTTTGCAAAGAAATGAGGAAAGTGGGCTGTTTGCAAGCAAAGATGACAGAAGTGGGTTAATCCCAGCAATTTTTGGCGTCTGTGAGTCGTTTTTAGCGCAGTTGTCGAGTGTTTGTTCATCATTCTTGGAAGAAGACGTTTTTGGCGAAAATGACATGGTTTTTGGGTCGAAAATCATGTCCTGTGGATATAAATTTGAAATCAAATTCTCTTTTTCGTTCATATGATATTTATATGCCGGCAAATTGGCATTTAGTGAAGATTTTTGATTGATTGTCATATATTGTTTTTGGGGAGTTTGTTATGAAATTGAGTGAAATGAAAAAAAGTGAGCAAAAGACGGAAAATTCACAAAAGAAAACAATTCAAGAAAATTTTGATGCGATAAAAGACTATTCTGCTGACGAACTTATGAAGAAACTTGCGCAGGAAATTCAGGGGCAAAAAGACAATGGGACATTTGATTATGAGGTATTGATTGGCACAATTGACAAAATCAAAACCTATTTGCCAAAGCAGACTTATGAAAATATGATAAGGATTATTGACAGTTTGAAATGAATATTGCCAAAATTGACAAAAGACTTTTGAGTGAAATCGCTGTTTTGAATATTCAAAAGAAGGTGCCATGCTTTGTTTTTGGAAGAAATTTCCAAAAAATGAAGAATATGCTTTGTGAAAAGAAAATACATATTGTTGATGAATATTTATTCATAAATTCGTTTTATTGTCTTGCATCACAAAATGAAATTTCCATGCTCTCAAAAGCAAGTTCTGTTGATTTCATCTCCTCTTTGGCTTCTGTGTCATGCTTGATGAATGTTTCAAGAAAAATTCTTAAAACAGACAAAATTCCTTTCGCGGGGAGAAATGTTGGGGTCGCATTCATCGACACTGGTGTTTCAAATCATGCGGACTTTTTGATTGGGAAACCAAGGCTGAAAATTTTCAAGGATTTTGTTTCGGGCAAAAAGGAATTCTATGACGACAATGGGCATGGGACTTTTGTGTGTGGGGTTTGCTCTGGAAATGGGGTGATGTCAAAATTCAAATTTTCTGGTATCGCTCCACAATCGGAGATTGTTGCATTAAAGGCGTTGGATGAAAAAGGCGAGGCGAGTGCAAACAAAATTTTGAACGCAATGGAGTGGGTTTTTGACAATCACAAGAAGCAAAACATCAAAGTTGTTTGCATGAGTTTTGGAAGTGAACCGCTGGGGATGAATGACCCAATCATGTTGGGTGCAGAAGCACTTTGGAAAGATGGGGTTGTTGTTGTCGCGGCGGCGGGAAACAGTGGACCAGAATTTCAGACAATAAAGTCCCCTGGTGTGAGTTCAAAAATCATCACTGTTGGTGGGATTGATGACAACAGATATGATGAAAATTCATTTAATCGAAAATATTTCGAAATTGCAGATTTCTCTTCGCGTGGGCCGGCGTTTCGATGTGTCAAACCTGATGTTGTTGCACCAAGTGTTGACATCATCTCATGCGGAACAAAAACAAACTACCGCACATTGAGTGGAACGTCTGTCGCAACTCCAATGATTGCGGGAATTGTCTGTCTTGTTTTGGAAAGCAAAACTGACGCCACACCAGACCAAGTCAAAAAAATCATTTTGCGGTCTTCTCATCCGCTGGGGTTTGACAAATATTTGGAAGGATTTGGTTTGCCAGAATTGTCATAAAAAAATTAAAAAAATTAAAAAAATAAAAAATATGCAAAAATACCGGAAAAATGCATATTTTTTTATTTAATTTATTAAAAATTATATTTATTTTATTTTTTTAATATTAAAATTGCCTAAAAATATCAAAAAAATGGTTTTTTTTGCAAATATTTATTGATTTTTAATATTTATTTATTAAATTTACTATTTGGGAAACCGCATTATTTTTTGCATTTTTTCGCATATTTTTCCTGATTTTTTCGCTGTTTTTTTGCAAATTTTCAAGTTTTATCATCATTTTTTCAAAAGAAAATTCTTCTTCTTCAAGTATGTCACTGTATCCAAGTTGGGTGAAGAGTTTTGCATTTTCAATTTGGTCACCACGTGAACATTTTTTTGAAAGGGGAATTAAAAGCATTGGTTTTTCAAGCGCCAAAAGTTCATTTATCACACCACTTCCAGAACGCGCCAAAACCAAATCAGATGAAAAATAATAGTCCTGAATGTTGTCTGCATATGGCAAAATGACATAGTTTTCGTGAATGATTTTTTGATAATTTTTCTTTCCGCAAATGTGAATTACGTTGAATTTCTTTGTGATTTTGTCGAGATTTTCAAAGATTGCATCATTCAAAAATTTTGCTCCCAAACTTCCGCCAAGCACAAGGAGTGTTGGGTTTGAGTTGTTGAACAGATTGATTTTTTTGCCATTGAAAATTTTTGCTCTTATCGGCTGTCCTGTGTGGATGCATTTTTTGTTTGATTTTCCTGTTTTTTCAAATGTTGTGCACATGATTGTGCAATAGTGCAAAATGATTTTGTTTGCAAGTCCAAAACTTAAATCACTTTCATGACTTATGACGGGGATGCCCAGTTTTTTTGATGAAATGCAAACCGGAACAGCAACAAATCCACCCTTTGAAAAAATGACATTTGGCTGAATTTCTTTTAATGTTTTTTTGCAAATTTTGATGCTGTCAAAAAGCTTGAATGGAATGAGAAAATTTTTGAGAGTGAATTTTCTTTCAAGTTTGACAGCCGGAATTTCGTGATAGATTATGTTTGGAAATTTTTTGAGTATTTCCTTTTCCATCCCGTTGCTTCCGAGATAGTGAATTTCACAATTGTTCAACTTTTCAGCAACCGCAAGGGCGGGATAAACATGGCCAGCAGTTCCGCCACCAGTTAGCACAACTTTTTTCATTTTTTGCTCCTTGAATATATTATATTGTTTGCAGTTTGAAAAAATTATATTCTTTTTGAAAAGTGTTGAAGTAAATAAAAACAAGTGAATAAAAATACAAAAAGATGAATAAAAATCCGCACAATTTGATTTTTATTTCGCATTATATTTTTGCAAAAATGCAAATTTTCCTGAATTTTGTGCATTTTTGGCTTAAAAAATCTTGCAAAATCGCTTTTTTGTTTTAATAATTTTTCTTTTTGTGGTAAAATAACTTCGAAAAAAAGAAATTGGAGCATTTTATGGCAGAAAAAAAGTATGAGTCAAAAGATATTGTTGTGTTGGATGGGCTTGATGCTGTCAGACTTCGTCCCGGAATGTATATTGGAACAACTTCGGCACGTGGTTTTCATCATATCTTGTGGGAAATTGTTGACAATGCAATTGATGAAATCTCAAACGGATTTGGTGACACAATCAAAATCACCTTGAACACAGATGGCAGTGCAACAGTTGAGGATAATGGTCGCGGAATTCCTGTTGATATGCATCCAACTTTGCATAAGAGTGGAGTTGAGGTTGTTTATACGACTTTGCATGCGGGCGGAAAATTTAATAATGAAAACTACAAATTTTCTGGCGGACTTCATGGTGTGGGCGCTTCTGTCACAAACGCGCTCTCACGTTGGTGCAAGGTTGTTGTAAACAAGGGCGGAAAGCAGTATATGGTTGAGTTCCACTCCTTTGAAGACGAAAATGGCAAAATTCACAGTGGTGTTCCTGTTGCCCCACTCAAACAGGTTGGGAAGAGCACAACGTCTGGAACAATCGTCACATTCTTGCCTGACGACAGAGTGTTTGGAAAGCAGGAATTCAGTTATGACACAATCATCCGCCGTGCAAGAGAACTCGCTTTTCTGAACAAGGGACTCAAAATTATTGTTGAAAACAAAAACACCGCAGAAGTGGGACAATTCCATTATGAAGGCGGAATTAAGGATTTTGTTACATATCTTGTTGAGGGGAAAAATCCACTTTTCAAAACCCCAATGTATTTCTCCGCGCAAAGCAAAATTGTTGATTTGGAAGTAAGTTTCATTTCGACTGATTCCTACACTGAAAACACATTCTCATATGTCAACAACATTCCAACAACAGAAGGCGGAATGCATGAAATTGGGTTTAAGAGTGCGTTCACAAAGGCTTTTAATGACTATGCCCGCGCAAACAATTTGCTTAAAGAAAAAGAACCAAACCTTTTGGGTGAGGATTTCCGCGAAGGTCTTGTGACGGTCATCAATGTCAAGATGAATAATGTTCAGTTTGAAGGTCAAACAAAGACAAAACTTGGAAATCCGGAGGCAAGAACAGAAGTTGAAGCACTTTCTGTTCAAGAACTTTCAAAACTTTTGGCAGATAAGAAATTCACAACAATGGCAGAAGTGATTGTTGACAAAGCAAAACAGGCTGCAAAAGTCAGACTTGCTGCAAAAAAGGCAAAGGAACTTACTCGTGCGAAAAACAATGCGGAGAATTTCAATTTGGTCGGGAAACTTGCGTCTTCCACATCAAGAGACAGAACCAAAAGTGAACTTTTCATCGTGGAAGGAGATTCTGCTGGTGGGTCGGCAAAACAGGGACGTGACAGACGTTTTCAAGCGATTTTGCCACTTCGCGGAAAGCCACTTAATGCTGAAAAGAAGAGAATTGACCAGGTGCTTGCAAATGAAGAAATAAGAACGATTATTTCCGCACTTGACACCGGTTTTGGTGAAGATTTTGACCTTTCATCACTTCGTTACAACAAAGTTATCATCCTTTCCGATGCTGACCAAGACGGTGCTCACATTCGAGCAATCTTGTTGACATTTTTCTATCGTTATATGCGACCG
>CAYOEW010000031.1:0-8349 GCA_964403245.1 uncultured Lachnospiraceae bacterium | reverse complement strand
TAGCTCAACTGGATAGAGCGTTGGTCTACGGAACCAAAGGTTGGGGATTCGAACTCCTCTGGGCGCACCACAAAATTGAGAGAAAATTCTCTCTTTTTTTATTATTTTTCGCGTTTTTTACGCAAAAACAGAAATTTTATCGCGAATTGCAAAATAAAAATACTAAAAAATTTTTAACTATCTTGACTATTGCTTTTGAGTGTGCTAAAATTGTGCAAGAGGAAGAATTATGAGCGCGAAAGAGAAGAAAACGGAACAAAAGTCAATTCCAACAAATCGCATTGTTTTGCCATTGTTGTTTATTGGATTTTCAATCATCATGGAAATCGTTTGTTTCATATATTTTGGTTTCAAAAGTGTTGATGGAACAAGTTTGGTTATTCCGAAATATTTCATTTTTGACCTTGCAATCATTTTGATTATTGCAGGCGTGATTTTCCTTTGTCAGAACAAAGTTTTGCAAAATATTGTTTACTTCTTCTTCATTTCGCTTCAAATCATACTTAACATCGTAAACACAACAATGTATAACATTTTCGGTGACATTTTGTCATATGATGCAATTTTTCTTATGGGCGAAGCGGCAACAACTCTCACAGTTGAATATGTTGACTGGTGGGGCGTGGTCATAAATCTTATTTTTTTGGCGGTAGTTATTGCTGTCAGCGTAATCCTTCGCAATCACAATAAAAGAGAATTCATATTCAGACGCAAATTCAGATGGGCGCTTATTCTTGCAATTTTTGTTTTCACACAGGGAATTGGAGCATCACTTCTTGCCATTCAAATTGGCACACTTCAAACGGCCGATGCACAAGAGAGTGTGATTGAAACGAGTGATGAATATCTTTGGGATAATTTCCAATTTAAACTTGATGCTTATAAAAAATTTGGACATTTTGGGTTTTACGCAAAATCAATTTACAACATTGCAAAGAGTTATCTCATCAAAGAAGATTACAGCGACATTCCAGCACAGATTGATGCGGGATATAACGAAGAAAATCCGTCTGCAACTTTGTATGGTGACAATTTGATGGTTGTTTTGTGCGAAAGCTTGGAATGGTACGCAATCGACCAAGAATTAACGCCAACACTTTATTCTCTTGCGTATGCACAGAACGAGAATGCAATTTCATTCACAAACTTCCATGGAAGAAACCGAACGAACATAAGTGAAGGAATTACACTTCTTGGAAGTATGCCAAGAAACACAATCATCAACAACGCAAAGCAGAAGGGTTATACTTTTGATTATGCTCTTCCAAAACTTTTCAAATCAACTGCCACAAACTTGACGACAAAAGCAAACTATTTTCACCAAAACAACGACACTTTCTATCACCGCAACAACACTCATGGTGCAAGTGGACTTGGATTTGATGACCTTTACACATATGAAGACTACACCGGCGAGAGTGACTTCAGCTGGGGAAAACTTTTGTTCATGGAAGATTATGAATTTTCTTCAAACCAAATTGACAATATTTTCCCAACTGATTGTGACAGATTTTTGACATATTATGCATCACTTTCCACACATGGAGAATACACAAACGAACAGCCTGCTTTGAAGAAATATTATTCAGTGATTGACGACAATTGGGATTCTCTTGCTGTTGATTTGGACGCAACTTGTGGAGAAGGAACAGCAGAAAGAGTCAAAGAAAACAGTGAAGTATACAGACTTTTCAAACACTACAAAGCCGGCGCAATTGACCTTGACAGAACCGTTGCAATGTGGATTCAAGAACTCAAAGACCGTGGACTTCATGACAACACAACAATTGTGTTCTTTGCTGACCACAATGCATACGCTTCCAGTTTGTGCTATCACATGAAAGGTATTGAAAAAACTGAATATTCAAGCACAAAAGTAAACAACATTCCAATGTTCATATACTCCCCACATCTTTCAAGTGAAATTGGGAGTGGAACAAACAATGTTTTTTGCAACACATATGACATTCTTCCAACAATTTGTGATTTGTATGGACTTCCAACAAACACCACGCTTTTCCAAGGATATTCAATTTACAGCGATGACATTCAATATTCCTTCTTTGCTTCAAACCTCAACGGAATGTTTACAGACAAACTTTACTCACAAAACATAAGCGAAATATATATGCCAAATGGTTATGTGAGTGATGAAGAAGTTCGAAAATTCAAAGAATATGCAAACAAATATTTTGAAAAACAATATTTGCTTGAAAAAATTTTCACAAACGGCATAAATGGAACAATAAATTGTTCGGGTGCGAAAAAATCATAAAAATTCGTTATTTATTTGCATTTTGGAGAAAAAATTCTTTATAATATGAATGTATGGAGAGAAATTTGAAAAAAACTTACACAAACATATATTGCCACCACTTCGGCAAAATCTTGTCAAACTATTCTCTTGTTGGCGCGATTTTGATGATGCTGATTTTGTTGGGGCAGGCTGTGTTCAGTTTTTGGACGGTTCTCTCTTTTTTCTTTGCAATTGTCATCATAATCATCACTTTGGGGGCAATTTTTGCAATTTATCCAAACTTTTTCAATTCAATGACGGGAAGCGGTGAAGCGTTTTCTAACCTGATAAAAATTTGCTATTCTGCATATCCAATTCTCTTTGGGCTCACTCTTGCAACAGCAATTTTGTCGATTGTTTTGCTTGTTTTTCAGAAAGATAAGAAAGAAACAAACAGAATTGCGATTTCAAGTATTTGTGCGGTTGTTGGACTTGTTTTGGGAATTTTGTATTTTTGTGGGGTGCTGAAATGAGAACGATAAATCTGAAACTCCAGGGCGCAGGCAATCTTCGTCCAATAATTGAAATTGACGGGCAAGTGATGACCAACAAAATTGAAAAAAATGGAGAAATTGTTGTTTCTCATCAAACCGAAAACGATTGCGTGGAAGTCAAAGTGAAAAATGTGTTGGAAATCCACGGGAAATGTTGGTGGCTTATTCAAATGATGTTTTTCATCATTTCATTGTTTGGAATTTTGAACCCAAGGCTTGAAAAGAACATTTTTCTTCTCGATTTTCAAGCAAAATTCAACATTTCAAATGAAGAAAATGAAATCAAATTGAAACTAAACACTCCAAAAGAAAACGCAAAGGCAATTGAAGTTGTTGGTGACATCAATTCACAAGAAGAAACTTCAAACACTTACACTCTTTCTCAATCGGCAAAGAAAAGAAGAAAAATTTTGAAGACATCCTACATCTTAAGTTGGATTGCACTTGTTGTGATTGCCATTGTGGTGACTGTGGTTGTTTTGAAATAAAAAAACAAAATCGGCAGAGATGCTGATTTTTTTTAACACAAAAGAAATCACCTGCATAACAAATAAAATAGGGTGGTTTTATGAAATTTTTGAAAAAATATGGATTCTCCATATGCATGCTTTTGGCACTTGTTATTGGAACTCTCATTGGACTTTTTGCGTCTGACGGATTTGTCAGCGGTATTTCTCCGTTGGGCGACATATTCGTCAATCTGATGTTTACTCTTGTCGTTCCGCTTGTCTTTTTCACAATCACGAGCAGTATTGCAAACATGGACAAAAAAGCAAAACTTTCAAAAATTTTGACAAAGACGGTGATGATTTTCATCATAACAGGGCTTATCAGTGCGGTTGTCGCGTTGGTTGGAGTTTTGATTGTCAGTCCGACAAGCAACATCACTCCACCAGCTGGCAGTGAGCCATCTGAATCGGTTGGATTTTTGCAAGCGTTAAGCGAAGCAATCACAGTTTCGGACTTTTTCAACCTTCTTTCAAAATCGCACATGCTTGCGCTCATCATTTTTTCGATTATTTTGGGGATTTGCATCCGAAAAGTTGACAAAGACGGGAAGGTTAGCAAAGGACTTGAAGTTCTTTCGAATGCATTTTTGAAATTTGTAAAAATCGTGATGTATTACGCCCCAATTGGCGTGTGTGCATATTTTGCCACGCTTGTCAAAAGTTATGGCAGTGAGATTTTGACGAGTTATCTCAAAACTCTGTTGATTTATCTTGGGATTTGCGCGGTATATTTCCTTGTGTTCTACACTCTCTATTCCTTCATTGCGGGTGGCAGGAAAGGTGTCAAAAATTTCTACCGAAACATCTTCCGCTCGGTTGTAACTTCCCTTGCCACGCAATCATCACTTGCGTCATTGCCGGCGAACATGGAAGTTGCGGATGACATGAAGATTGACAAGACAATCAGCAAAGTTTCACTCCCGCTTGCAAGCACAATTCACATGGAAGGCTCATCGATTGCGTCAATACTCAAAATTTTCTTTCTTTTCAGTGTTTTTCAGATGCCAACAAACAGTTTTTTGACATATTTGATTGCACTGCTCATTGCGGTGGCGAGTGGGGTTGTAATGTCCGGAATTCCGGGCGGTGGACTGATTGGGGAAATGCTCATCGTGTCGCTCTATGGTTTCCCGGCGAGTGCATTTACGATGATTGCGACAATCGGTTGGCTTGTTGACGCTCCGGCGACCATGATGAACGTCTGTGGTGACATTCCAAGCACGATGTTGATTGAAAAGTTCAGCAAAGAGAAGAAAATGCCTGAAAAAGAGAGTGCTGAAAACGAATCATCAAGCGATTTGCCGGACAATAAAGTTGTCCAAGAGCAATTTGTTGAAATTCAGCCAAATTCACCAAATGAAAGCGAAATTGAGTCAAAATCACAGCAAAAACCGACAAAATTCGACAAAAAACAAAGAAAACACAAAAATAACAAAGATTAACAAAAACAAATAAAAAAAGAGTTTTAATCACTCTTTTTTTTGAAATATTCCACAATTTTACATGCAAGACTTTCGTGAATTCCTTTGACGGAGCAGAGTTCTTCAACAGATGCGCTTTTGACATTTTCGGTTGTTCCGAAGGATTTCAAAAGGGCGTCAATTTTGACTTTTCCAAGTCCATCAATTTCTTCCAATTCGGATTTTGTTTGAGCTTTTGTTCTTACCTGTCTGTGAAAGGTGATTGCAAAGCGGTGTGCTTCGTCGCGGAGTCGTTGCAGAAGTTTAAGTTCGGCACTTGAACGTTTCAGGATGACGGGGTCGTTTTTGTTTGGGACAAAGACTTCTTCCATTTTTTTTGCAAGAGAGATGATGTCGATTTGATTTTGGAGTCCAAAATTTTGCAAAATTTCAAGACAGGAAGAGAGTTGACCTTTTCCGCCGTCAATAACCAGCAAATCGGGTTTTTTCTTAAAACTTTCGCCGTTTTGTTCTTGAAGTCTTGCAAGTCTGCGGGATAGAGTTTCTTTCAGGCAGTCGAAGTCGTTGTTGCCCTGCACAGTTTTGATTTTGAATTTGCGATATTCCTTTTTCTCGGCTTTTCCGTCCACAAAGACGACCATTGAAGCGACCTTGTGCGTCCCGCTGATATGCGAAATATCATAACACTCCATGCGGTGTGGGAAATTTTTCAGGTGGAGTTTTTCTTGCAGGACGGTCAGTGCGCCGATTCCTTGTGCGAATTGGATTTTTTCTTTTTCGAGATGCTTTTCGATGTATTCCCTTCCGTTTTCCTTTGCCATAATCAAAAGAGTGGCATTGACGCCGTGCGGTTTGGAGATAATTTTTGGTTTTTTGCCCAAGAATTCGCACAAAAGGGAGTCGTCAATCAAGTGGCTGACAACAATTTCGTTTGGCACGAGCATATTGTGATAATATTGCGAGATAAAGTTGAAGAGTGAGTCACTTTCTTTGAGTTCTGCGTCATTAAGCGGAAAGTTTGCCACGCCCAAGATTTTTCCGGAGCGGACGACCATGACGGTGACGACTGCAAACAGCCCGTCGGTTGTGTATGCAAAAACATCTTTGTCCACATCTTTTGGGAGATTTGCGACCACTTTTTGCTTGAGTTTTTCAAGAGTTTTAAGTGCGTCACGCAGTTCGATTGCTCTTTCAAAGTTTTGAAGGTCAGAAGCGACCTGCATTTTTTCTTTCAAGACGCTTTCAATTTCGTCATCATTTCCACTCAAAAAGCGGACAACTTTTTTGAGTTCATCCAAATATTCTTCCCTGCTCACCCTTCTGGTGCAAGGTGCAAGGCAAAGGCCGAGAGAGAAGTTCAGGCACTCTCTTTTTTCTTTTTTTGAAGCGGAAATTTTTTTTGAGCAAGTTCTGACCTTGAAGGCGAAATTGATTGTCTTCAAGAGTTCCTGTGGTGAAACCCCTGCGATATACGGCCCAAAATATCTGACATTTGGTTCACTTTTGACGCGTCTGACGACTTCCAGGCGGGGAAATTCTTCTTTCATGTCAATTTTGATGTATGGAAAAGCCTTGCCGTCTTTGAGCAGGATGTTATAAAACGGCTGGTGCTTGTGAATCAAATTGCTTTCCAGTCCCAAGGCATCCAGTTCGCTCATTGCGATGAAATATTCAAAGTCATCCACATGGTCGACCATTGCCTGCACCTTGCTTGGCTTTGGCGAAGAGCGGAAATATTGACTCACGCGGTTTTTGAGATTTTTGGCTTTGCCGATGTAGATAATCTCCCCGCTTGCGTCCTTCATGACATAGACACCCGGCTTGGTTGTGAGAGTTTTAAGTTTCTGTTGAATTTTCTCGTTCATATTGCTTATTATACACTTTTTGAATGCATAAATCAAAAAAATGCCCCAAAAATTGAAAAAACGGCGAATTTCAGGCAACAAAATCTTCCTTTTTTGTCTGTTTTTCCCGAAAATTGTTGCAACTTGTGATTTTATTTGCTATAATTGTAAAAAATAATAAGAGAAATTATGCTGAAATTGTTCGTTGCTTGAAGGAAGAGGAGGAAAAATGCAAATTTCAATGATGTTGGGAGTTTTTGACTGGATTGGAGAATTCTTCAAAACTCTTTTTGACGTAATCCCAAAGGTTATGTATCTTTTGTATGCCTCCATTACTTGTGTTATGGACCTTTTGCAACTCTTCTTCAGAAAACTCGCCGGACTTGATGTGTATTATGTTGACGGAAAACCTGTCAGTGGTGACATTGTCACACATTTCATCACAGGAATTTTGGGAATCAATGCCGAAAAAGCGACTTATCCTGCTCTTGCAACAGTTTTCTGGTCAATGGTTGTTTTTGGAGTGATCATGTGCTTTGCTTGCACAATTGTCGCAATCATCAAAAGTCACTATTCATATGACGAAAAATCTGCAAAAGGACCAATGCAATTTGTTTACACTGCTGGAAAGTCAATCATAAACATGGTTGCAGCCCCAGTCATCATTGTTCTTGCTCTCTTTGTTTCAGAAGCAATCTTGACCGCACTTGACACAATCACGTCTGTTTCAAACGGAACGGTGGTGTCGTTGTATGGACAAGAACAGGTTAATAATTATCTTGTCGGGAGTGCAACTTCGGCAAGTATCGATTCCACAAACACAAAATCAAATGAAATAACTTACATAAACTATGACATTTTCGGCTTTGCTGGAGGGGTTGTGTATGGCACACAAGCGGTTGACAGTGCACTTTATACGGGTGATTTGCCAATGATTGCAAAGATTGGAGCGAGAAATCAGACATTTTCCGGCTCACTTTTCAAAGTTGCTGCATACAGTGCAAATCGAGTAAGACTTGGACAATATAACACTAGGTCAAAGATTTTGGGAAATGAAGCATCAACTGGGACGAATTGGAAAGGATCATCAGAACCAGTTTATCTTTTTAAAAAGGCTAAAGATAATGATGAACTTGCCGATATGATTGACACTGCTTTTGCTTGCCGTTTGCAACTCAAACATTTTACCTTTCTTGATTATGATAACGATATTGCAAGTGTTAAATATTTCACAAACTATCTTTCTGTCGGCGCAAGTGCATTTGCAAAGTTTAATGTTGGTCTTGTTTGGTATTATTATGACCTTTGGCAATTCAATTTCATTGTTGGATTTGCAGGGTGCATTGTCTGTGTTTCAATTTTCCTTAACATCATTTTGGGATTGATGACACGTTTGTTTATGTGCATTGGACTCTTCCTTGTTTCTCCGGCATGCTGGGGACTTGCTCCACTTGACGGTGGAAAGGCGGGAAAATCCTTCAAGGAGAATTTCACCAAACAGGTGTTGATGGCATATGGCGCTGTCGTCGGAATGAATCTTATGCTGATGATTTTGCCATATATGAACGAAATTTCCTTCTTCAACATCGGCATTGCGGACTATTTTGCAAACTCACTCATCATCATTGTTGGACTCATCACAATCAAAGCGTTCATCTCAACATTCTCCGCGCTTGCTGGTGGTGCTGACGCAAACGAAGCCGGTGGAAAGATTGCAGATGAAGTCGGAAAGGTAAGCGGACAAGCGGTCGGCGCAACCATCGGTGCTGCAAAACTTGGAGCAAA
>CAYOEW010000030.1:0-10039 GCA_964403245.1 uncultured Lachnospiraceae bacterium | reverse complement strand
GGGTATTTTACACCATACCCATCCGCTTTGTCAACACTTTTTCAAAAGTTTTTCACAATTTTTGAAATTTTTTATACTTTTTTGCTTAATTTCGCTCGAAAATTTGAAAATATTGCACAAAACTGACAAAAAAACACGCCATCGCGTGTCATTTTTTATATCACATTGACTGTATACGTTTTTGAATGGATGTCATTGACCACAATCGAAAGTTCAAACGTTCCAGTCTTGTCTGAAAACAGAGTGAAAATTGAACTTTTTATCTCGACTGAAATGTCTGCGGAAATTCCTTCAATCTTTGAAACCATAATGTTTGATGTAACAGAAAATTTTGCTTTCTTTGACTTTTTAATCGTCATAACATTTCCTTCAATTGAAAAATTAACAAAATTGTCTTCGTCAAATGTGAGTTCCAATTGCGTTGAAGTCGGATTTTCAGGCGGTGTTGGAGTGAGCGAATTATTCTCGTTATCTTCTTCCGAATCGTTCACATTTTCATCATCAGGTTCGCTTATCGGATTTGATGTTGCAACATCCTTCTTAACCACCACATCGGCTCCCACTTCTTCTCGTGAAACCTTGTATCTAGCGATGACTTTCAGACTTGTCGTTCCTTCTTCAATTCCAGTAACGTAAACATCTTTGCCTTCTTGATTTATTTTCGCAATATCTTCATTTTCAAGCGTAAAAGTGATGACTGCATCTTCAATTGATGTCGAATATTCCAACTTTACCTTTTGACCAACGTTAACTGATACATCGCTGATGCTCACCTTCAATTTCTCTTCTTCTGGAGAAAGACAATATATCACAACACCAACAATTGAACACAGCAAAATGCAGGTTAATATAATTAACAAATATTTCTTCATTTGTAAAAACACCCTCTGATATCTTATAACACAAAAGCAATTCAAAAATCAATTATTTTTCGACAAAATCCACATTCTGCGAAAAATAAATTAAAAAATTTCTTTTTGTTTATTCATCGTTTTTATAATAATTCAAGTTTTGGCATTTTGTCAAACGTTTAATAATCTTTTTAAGATTTTTTTCATGTGCAATTCTCCTTTTGATTTCTTCAATATACATTCCATTCACATTTGAAAAAAATAAAAAAATGCAGAATTTCTGCACCTTTTTAAGCGTCTACTTTAAAATTTCCGTTTTCATCAAATTCTTCTGGATGAAGTTTTCTGTATTCATCCTGAATTTTTCTTATTCTCTCCCAGTTTTTTTTATTGAACTCTTCTAATTCGAAATCAAATTCACAATTTGGAATTTTTCTTTGCCAATATGTTTGGTCTAATTCCAAACCTTTTGTCATAAATTCATCCCAGGCCACTTTAAATTCCGGAACGTCTTTCCACTCTTTCATAATCAATAACCCCCTGTTCTTGCAAAAACAAACACTGGATATGTTGATCATCATCGACTATGTTATTCCGTGAGCCGTAATCATTTGATTTTGCATACAAATACGGGTCGTAAACAATCTTCTTTTTCACAACAGCCTTGTATCGATATTTTCCGTCAGTTAAAAGATATGTAGTTCCAACTTTCCAAGAATTTATATCTTCCTTACTGAAAGAACGTACCACAGGATGATTGTGAATGTCATATTTTGCAATTTTGTTGTATCGTTGTGGTATTTCGACTGTATACTCATCGCCTACAAATTGCCAGACATTCCCATCCTTGTCGATAATGACGCATTCCTCACGGTCTTTCAATGTGCCAAGATAATCCAATACCTGTTCGCAGTATGAGTTTACCATTTTTTTGTTTGTTATGTCAATTTTATCAACAAAATATAAACATTCAAGAAAATTTTGCGCGAAATATACGGCGATTTATACCCTGAATTTGACGATAATTTCATTATAATTTATTTCGAAAGGTTAAATTTTTTTATATTTCGTGAGTCCCCCCAAAAAAATGAGAAAGTCATGCGTAAAAATTAGTCAAAAATAAAGATTTATACAATTTGCAAGTTGTCTATTTGATAAAAAAAGACTAGTAAATAAATTACTAGTCATCGATAAGTCTCACCAAATCTTTGTTAAGATTTACATATTATGTCACTTCTAGGTTACTTATCAGGTTGCCACTATGTTGCGCAACTCTCCTATTCGGAACTACGAAGTTAAGTATATTATAAGGTTTGAATTTCGATTTGTCAATGATTAAGAATAAAATTTTAAAAAAAACGAAAAAAATGAAAGAAACACTTTATCAAAAAATTTTCGTATCTTGCAAAACGTGGTTAATCGAGATATTTTGTTAATTCTTCTGGATTGTATAAAAATGCTTCTCTGCCGTCCAATTCAGAAACTTTCGCGTCAAATTTCAATTTTTTAAGTTCTTTGATGAGAACATCAATGTTGATGTCTTTAAGTTCATCTGAATTCATTGAGAGACCGATTCGAAGAAATTTGTCGTCTTTGTCTTTCACTTCAGCTTCATGTTGTTTTTTAAAGTTGTTGAAAGACCAAACCAATTGTTTTGCACGTTTTGTTTCATTTGAAATTTTTTGTGTCATTTTTTGTTTTCTCCTTTTCTGAAATTTTAATTGAAAAGGAAAAAATAGTCAAGTAAAAGTGGGTGTATTATGAAAGTTGTCCAAAAGTGGTTAATTCATTCAAGACTGGATATAACAGCAAATATTTACACTCATATTCTTACTGATTTTGAGAGAAAAGAAATTACAAAATTCAAAATGAGTATATATTTTTGACCCTTTTGTTCTGGCAAGGTCTTGAAAAAATGCATTTTTATGTTTTTGGATAAAAAATAAAAATGCTACACTCCTTTAAAATAAAGGCTTGTAGCATTTTTCATTGGTGGGAGTTATAGGGCTCGAACCTATGACCCTCTGCTTGTAAGGCAGATGCTCTCCCAGCTGAGCTAAACTCCCTCAATGCTCTTTAATTCTAGCATACTTAATAAGTGTATGTCAACAAAAATTTAAAAATAATTTAAGATTTTTTTATTTTTTTAATTTAAAGTGTTTTATATGAAATAAAAAGGACCAAGAAAATGTTTCTTGATCCTAAATTTCAATAGAAAATTGATTTTTGTTACTCGGTTTTAGTGTCCAATCAAATCTTTTAATCAGCAACCGAACATCTGATTATCCACGAATCAAATGTCAAGGTTTCTCCACTGAAATGTGTTTTTGAAATATATTTTTCAATAATATCATTGATAGTATCTGTTCCGCTTACACGATAGTCAATTCCGCCAATTACCAAATATTTGATAACAACTTCTTCTCTTTCTCCGTCACTATCAACATCTGCATACAATTTTTGAACACTTCCAAGTGCCAAAACTTCATTCAAAGTCAAAGCTGAACTTACATTTGATATATTGGATATATTTGGTATATTGTCTGTTTCAGCATCATCATACACATCATGACTCCAATTTGTTTCCACACCTGCTTGGAAAGTTGGAGCAGTTGCCAATGAGAATGTTGAGTATTTTTTCTCAATTGTTGAAAGGATGTTAACTGTTGCGGTTGTTGAAGTGTATGGGCTTGATTCAATGATTGCTTCTTTGAGTGCTTCTGCTGTTGAATAGGTTGTTCCACCAAACTGAACTGTTGATGTTACGGTCCAGAATGAATATGTTGTCTTGTAGTTATTTGAGTTAAACAATGCTTCAAGGCTTGTGAAATCTGTAACACTGAAAGAAAGGTTTCTGTTTCCAGTATATTCAACTTCACTGTTTTGCACAACAGGATTTACATCATAAATTCTGATTTCTTTTCCCAAATAAACAGTCAAGTCCCCACTCAAAACAACTTGATTACTGAATTCTTCACCACTTACAGTTCCGCTCTTCCAGAAATATCTGTATCCCTTTTCACGTTGATAAACTTCTGTGTTGAGAGTTTTTGCGTCTTCAAGTGTATAAGTTGAACCAACATATATGTTTTCAACAGTTCCAAGAACAGTTTCGTTGACTTTGTATGTCACGCTGACTTTTTCTGTTTCTCTCCATTTTGCTGAAAGAACAACACTTTCTTTTGCAAACATATCTGCATTTGCTGTTCTGTAAATTGTGTCTTCCCCGTTAACTTGCCAACCTACAAATGTCCAACCGATGTCACTGTATGAAAGTGTTGGGAGAACATCGCCATAATCAAACGAGTTGGTGTATCCCGCTGGAGCAGTTGTTGTGAGATTTTCAGGTTGTGTTGGATCTGCAACATATCTCCACTCAACATTTTTTTGTTTGATTGCAAAATGTGCAACAAGATTTTGGTGATCTGTCATGCCAAATGTGATTTTGTCTTCTGTTCCTGCATCATATTTGACTGTGCCGGCTTGAAGATTATTCATAAAACTTTCTTTATTTCCAGCATACCAGCCCAAAAATTCATATCCATTGCCTTCGGCAGTAAGGGTAACATCGTTAAGATGTCCGCCATTGATTTCAATCAATGAATTTTGTTTGTATTGCTTTCCTGCAAACGTAACTTGTGCATATGCATCTGATGCGTTTGACAATGAGTCAACGTAAACAAAAACTGAAACGCTTGCGTCAATTGAATAATATGCGGCAAAAGCAGTTCCAACAATCATAAGGGAAAAAGTTGCTATCACGGCGCATATAACTAAAATTTTTGAAAGTTTTTTAGACATAAATACCCCCTAATTTAGCCTTATTATAGCACATCAAAAATCTTAATTCAATACCCCTAAACAATTTTTTTTATAAATTTGGATATTTTGGAAGAAAAATTTCAGCCGTCCATAATCATTTTGTCAGCAATGAGTGCAATAAGTTCGCCATTTGTCGGTTTTTCATTTCTATTATATATCTTCAAACCAAAAATATTGTTAATATTTTCAATCTTTCCTCTGTTCCACGCAACTTCAATCGCGTGACGCATTCCTCTTTCGACTTTGCTTGAACTCGTTTCAAAACGCTCTGCAATTGTTGGATAGAGTTTCTTTGTGATTGAACCGATGATTTCCGGCTCTTCAACTGCAAGTTTCACTGCTTCACGAAGAAATTGATAGCCCTTGATGTGCGCCGGAATGCCAATGCTTATGAATATGTTTGAAATTTTCTCATCCAGTTGTTTGTTTTCATCCTTACCCCTGTTGTTGTCCAAAACTTCGTTGATTCTGTTTTCCAAATTTTCAGGTGAAATTGGTTTGACCATGAAATAACTTGCACCAGACTGAATTGCTTTTGTAACAAAACCACTATGCGACAAGTTTGAAACGAAGAAAACTTTTGGCATATTGTTTTTCAATTCTTTGATTTTGTCAAGCACAGCAAAACCATCAAGTCCCGACAACATCACTTCCATCACCAAAACATCTGGCAACAGGTTTGTCACATCTTCCACAACCTGATTTCCATCAGATGAAGCCCCAACAAGCGCAAAATTTTCACTTTCCTTGAAATAGTCAAAAACAGGGTTTTCTTTTGTAACATCCGCAAAATAAATTTTTGGGATTTTTCTTTCTTTGTTTTCCATAACATTCTCCTTTATCTTTTTTGCTTTTCGCCAAGCAAAACTATAACTAAAATATCATAAAGGAAAACAAATATGGAAAGAGAAAAAGCGTCAATTTTGTCGCCAAAAATCAAAAGATGTCGAAAGTTGATAAAACACCAAATTTGTGCTTGAATTTTAAAGAAATAAATTTTTTTACGAAATAATTTGCAAAACAAAACCAAAAAATCACGGAAAAACACATTTTTTCAAATTTTTTGCAACAAAAAAAGACCAATCTTGGTCTTTTTTATTATTTGCTTCTTTCTTCGTCTTCTTTGCCAGTGTTTTTTACTGCCTTAACTCTTGCTTGCGCTTCTTCGAGTTCTCTTAATTTTTTTTCTTCTCTTTCTTTTACTTTTCTGATTCTTTCTTCAGCTTTTCTCTTTTCTTCTTCCATTTCAGCTTTGATTCTTTCTTCAATCTTTGAATAATCCATTTCTCTGCTTTTTTCTTCTTCTTCAATTCTGGCATCTTCTTCAAGAATTTCTTTCTCTGCCAATTCAATTCTATCGTTTGCAAGCCCAACTATTTTCTTTGCCAAAGTTCTTTTTTCTTTTGCAATATTTGTGCTCTCTTCAGTTCTTTTTGAAGTCAATTTTTTTGCTTCTTTTTCAAGTTCAAGCGCTGCATTAAACACAATTTTCTTAAGTTCAGTGGTGTTTTGCTTACTTCTGAACAAATTGTGTGGAAGGCAAGTAAAGAGTTCAGGACATTTTTTAATCATTTTAACCCATTCAGCAAATTTTACCTGACCATTTTCAATTTTGATTGGATATTCTTTTCCAAGTTCATCTGTTATGATATATCCAAATCTAACATTGTATTCATCAGCGTTGCTAATTCTGTCAAAATCACCATCCATCAATCTTCCATTTCTGTCAAGAAGGTGCCATTTCCCATTGGATTTAACTTGTGCAAGGCCATCTTTTTCAAAATTGCGAGCATCTTCAAATGAGAGTTTAATCAACTTCCCATCGCTTGTTACAAAACTGAATCCATCATTTTTAAGTTTAACCAAGCCCATTCCATATGAAAAATTGCGAGCGTCATCAAATCTGTTTTGAATCAACTGACCAGAATCTTTGTTTTCAAAGAAATATGAAGATCCTGTTGTTTTTCCGTCATCAACATTCACAACTCTGACACCATTAACAACTGAACCAACACTAAAAAATCTGTAATTC
Source organism: uncultured Lachnospiraceae bacterium (assembly GCA_964403245.1). Lineage (GTDB taxonomy): Bacteria > Bacillota > Clostridia > Christensenellales > UBA1242 > Caccovivens. The sequence goes on along the minus strand of CAYOEW010000030.1, from coordinate 3,334 downwards.
AAAACAGTTCCGTCTTGTTTCATCAAAGTGAATCTTACTTTTCTTTTTCCGCTGTCAAGTCCAATCGCAACAAATCTTTCTCCGTCTTTCATTGGTTCAACAAATTTAACTTCGAAACCTTTTGCAAGTTCTCCATATCCTTTGCCATTTTCGTTGATGGCGGTTGACAACAAGGTGTAATACCCATCATCTGATTTTTTGAAAGCCCAAATTTCGTCAGAAATTTGTTCTTTTTGTTTGAATGTGAAAGAAGGTTCTTCCTTTGAACCAACCTTACGCAATCCAAATTCACCATGTTTACCTTTTACGATTTCAATTGTTTCTGAAATGCTTCCTGCTTTTTTCCATTTACTGAAAAGTCCCATTTTTCTTTCTCCTTATTACACAATTTATGATATGCAATAATTTTAAATGAAAGTTCGTGAAATGTCAATACCAAAATAAAAAAAAGGTTAAAAAATTTTTTAACCTTTTGTGTGTCTTGAATCATATTTTGTCAAACTTAACAACTGATATCCGTTTGGAGCAGAAACTCTTGCTCTGTAAAGATAGTATGTTTCATCTGTTTCTTCAGTTGTGTCATCTTCATCTGCTTCATCATCTTCAAGTGCTTCAAGTTGCGCATAATAATAGATGTAAGTTCCATCGAACGCGTAGAGTGTTCCGTCATAAATTGCTGTCATCGTCACAATTTCGGAGCATTCAATTTCAATCACGCCACCATTTGAACTGAAAGCGGATGAAAGGTCAATGCTGTAAATTCCGGTTGTTGTTGAGATGTAAGCGTTTTGTCCAGAAACGAGAAGAATGTTGTATGAAGAAAGTGCTTCGCCATCATTCAAGAGAGAGATGCTTCCTTTCTTTCCAGCGATTGTGGAATAACAAAGTGTGCTTGAGTTTTGGAACAAATATCCTTTCACAACATTTTCTTGAGAAGTCACAAGATTGAGATTTGAGATTGAAGAAGCGGAATAGAATCTGTCGGATGAATTTCCGAATGTTGGTTGTCCTTGAACAGCGTTTGAGTCAAATTTGTAAACTTCGGTTGTGTCGCCAGTGTAGGTGTAGAACATCACATCTCTTTCACGAGCGATGAATGTCAAAGTTTTGCTGTGACCAACAAAATATGACTTCACATCTCCGCCAGAAATTGAAACTTTGTTGACATATGAGCCGGAGAGCGATGTGTTGTCTGGGTCGCTTTTGTCTGTTGTATAGAAAATCTGACCGTTCCAATCCAAAGTGCTTCCAATTTTGTCTTTTTCAAAAGTTTTTGGAAGTGCAACGCTCTTGACATCAGAAGCGATTGTTGAAGCGGAAATTTTTGAACCGATTTGAATTTTTACAAGGTTTGTTCCAGCGAGCATAACGATGTAATACTTTCCGTCAAACTTCAGAACTTCGATTGAAGAAATTTCTCCGTTTGTTGTGTAGATTTTTTCTTTGTGGTCGCCGTTAAGGTCACTGCGATAGAAAGTTGAGTAGTTGAAATAGAAATCAGATTTTCCGTCATCGCCTTTAAATTTTTGGCGGTTTGGAGTTGCATAATAAATTTTGTTTCCCAAAACGAATTGGAAAGATTTTGTTTGAGCGGTCACTTCGCTTGCAACTTTTTCAACAGATTTTGGTGAAAAGTCCCCATTTTCAGCCGAGATATTTTTTGTGTCAACGCGGGAAAGATAGGAAATTGCGGTTGCAGATTTATAGTCCCCGTCACCCGAGAAAGAGGAATAATCAGCGAACGAGTTGCCAAAATACAAGTGGTCACTGACCATTGTGGCAGTATTTCCGCTGAAAATCACATCATCATATTCATTTTTGATTGAGCCAACAGTTGCGCAACCGGTCACCAAGAAGCCAACTCCAAGGATTGCGCACAAAAGTTTTCCAAATTTTTTCATAAAATCTCCAAGTGCTTTAAATATATCACATTATTGCCAATAATGTCAATAATTTTTCAAAAACCTTATGCAATCTCGGTCAAGCGGTTGCCAACAAGGTCGCAAGATGTCAAAAAGTAGTCAATCCCATTTTTGTTTAACACCAAGTTTTGTTTGAGATAGGCATGGATGTGCCCATAGACAACTTTTGCCACGCCATATTTCTCCAAAAGAGCGGTCACTTCGTTGTCTTCTTCTTTGAAGGTGTATGGCGGATAGTGTAACATACACACAATTTGTTCGTTTTCAGTTTGAAGTTTTTTTGCATTTTGCAAGGTCATTTCCAAGCGGATGAGTTCACGCTTATAGATTTTTTCGTCTTCGGCGGAAAGCGGACGATTTTTGTCAGGCAAATTCCAGAGTCTTGTTCCGCAAACGACAAAGTCGCCAAACTTGATTGCGTCATTTTGAATTGCAAAAAAGTTTTCCGGCAAGACTGAACGCACCGCGCTGATGCTCTTCCACCAATAGTCATGATTTCCGCGAATGATGACCTTTTTGCCTGGCAGTTTTTCAAGAAGGGCGAAATCCGAAGCGGTTTCTTCAAGTTTCATTGCCCACGAGAAATCCCCTGCCATAAGCACAACATCTTCATCAGACACCTTGTTTTTCCAGTCGTCAAAAATCTTGTCGAGATATCCTTCCCAAGTTGGACCAAAGATATCCATCGGCTTTGGATTATTGACAGACAGGTGAAGGTCGCTTATTGCAAAAATCTTCATGCAAGTTCCTTCAAAACTTCTTGAACAAGACGCATATCAACTTGTCCGTTGAAGTTTGCTTTGAAGTGCTTCATAACAACAGGAATGCTTCTGTCAGGAAGTCCCAAAATGATATCCTTGATTTCATCGCGTGAGAGCATTTTTGGAAGATATGCCGATGCAATTTCAATCTGTCTTTCGATAATCTCAATTTCAGCGGTGTTTCCGACCTTCGCGTAGTTTTCTTTTTCTTCAACCAATTCCTTGATGACTTTTTGGATTATGTTTGAAAGTGTTGCGTCATCAAGCGGATTGTTACGATCCCCTTTTGCAATTTTTTCAAGCAAGATTTTGTTCATAAGCACGCTGTAAAACGAGCGAGCAACAGTATCCTTGTCCTTCATTGCTTGTATGTTTGCCTTTTTTATTTGTTCTTCAATCATAATTTTCTCCTTTACAGGCATATTTTACCGCAAAAACGCACCAAAAATCAAGCAAAACCACTTTAACGCAATTTTTTTGTTAAAATAATTGACAAAAAAGTGGGATTTGTGTATAATAAGCATGTTTTAAACACTTTGGTGATGTAGCTCAGCTGGCTAGAGCGTATGGTTCATACCCATAAGGTCGGTGGTTCGAGCCCACCTATCACCACCAAACAAGACAAATCCAAGCGTCAGCGTGGATTTTTTT
>CAYOEW010000029.1:8502-10101 GCA_964403245.1 uncultured Lachnospiraceae bacterium | reverse complement strand
GAAATCTTCACAAAGATGTATCAAAACGCAAATCCAAATGGCGCAAACGGAACAGGTGATGCTGGAAGCACAGGAAATGCAGGAGATGGCGACAAAAACGGAGACGACCCAGAAGTTGTGATTGACTAATGGTTTTTGTTGAAGAATAAAAGGAAATAAAAGTCGATGGCAAATAAAGATTATTACGAGATTTTGGGAGTAAGTAAAAGTGCGAATGCAGATGAGATTAAGTCTGCATATCGCCGTCTTGCGAAAAAATATCATCCAGACCTTAACAAAACCCCAGAAGCAGCTGAAAAGTTCAAAGAAATCAACGAAGCATATGAAGTTTTGGGCGATGACAAAAAGCGCGCAAACTATGACCAATACGGCTCCGCTGATGGCCCACAATTTGGTGGCCAAGGTGGTGGATTTGGAGATTTCTTTGGTGGCGGTCAAGGTTTTGGCGGATTTTCGGACATCTTTTCAGATATTTTCTCCGCTTTTGGTGGTGGGGAAAGAGCAAGCCGTGTTCAACACCGCGGTGAAGATGTCAATGTTGCAATGAAACTCTCTTTTGAAGAAGCAGTTTTTGGCGTTGAGAAGATTGTGTCGTTCAACCGCGTTGAAACATGTTCAAAATGTAAAGGAACAGGCGCGAAGAACGGAACAGAATATTCCACTTGTCCAGATTGTAATGGCGCAGGAAGGGTGCGTATCCAACAAAACACAATGTTTGGAACAACAATTCGTGAAGGAGTTTGCCCAAGATGTGGCGGAAGCGGAAAGACAATCAAAACACCATGTGATGAATGTCGCGGGAAAGGATATAAGAAAAATCCTGCACAAGTGCGTGTCAAAGTCCCTGCTGGAATTGATGACGGACAGACAATTCGCATGCGTGGTGAAGGTCATGCTCCAACTGGCGGAGCAGGGCAAAATGGCGACCTTAACATCAAGATTTCGGTTGCAACTCATCCGATTTTCAAACGTAACGGAACAGATTTGTCTTTTGATTTGTTCGTGCCGTTTACGACCTGTCTTTTGGGCGGGAAGGTTGAAATTCCTTTAACAAAAGGGAAAATGACTCTTGAAATCAGGGAAGGAACTCAAAGCGGAACAGTGATGCGTCTTAAAGGCAAGGGTGTGAAAGCAATCAACAGAGAAAGTTATGGCGATTTGCTCGTTACAATCAAGAGTGAACCACCAAAGAACATGAGTAAACAGGCGAAAAAACTTTTGCAGGAATTGGATGAAACATTCACAGAAAATGATTTTCCAAAATTTAAAGATTTCAAAAACAGAACAAAATAAAGAGCATTTTTGCTCTTTTTTTGTTTAAAAGTTGAGAAAAATATGACTTGTTTTTGATAAAATATCAACACAAAATTGTATTTTCTGAATTTTTTATTGTTTTTCTTGATTTTTCTTAAAAAATTGGTGTATTATTGTCTTGGGAAGGTTTTTTATGAGAAGATTTTTCGGTAGAGAAGACAAAGGTGTGATTTACATTGAAAATGAAGAATTCAATCACCTTAAAAATGTGTTGAGAATGAATGTTGGAGATGAACTTTTGGTCAGTTTGAAAAACAACAACCAACAATTGTATGACGTAAACAC
>CAYOEW010000029.1:0-8492 GCA_964403245.1 uncultured Lachnospiraceae bacterium | reverse complement strand
CAAATATGACTATATCTGTTCAATCGACAAGATTTTGAAGGATAAGGCTGTTTGCAACATAAACGGCAAGCAAGAATGCATTGGAAACCCACAAAAAAACATTGTGCTTTTTCAGGCAATCACGAAGCGTCAAAAATTTGAATTTATTGTTCAAAAGGCGACTGAAATTGGAATTTCAAGGGTTGTTCCGTTTGTGAGTGAATTTGTCATTGCAAAAGTGACGGAAAACAAAATCGAAAGACTCAAAACAATTGCAGAAAATGCCTGCAAACAATGTGAACGCACAATCATGCCTGTCATTGAAGATGCTTGCAAGATTGATGATGTGATTGCTCGCTTCAAGGATTTTGACATCATTCTTTTTGCAAATGAACGCACTGATGTTGGCGAAAAAATCGAAAACTTGGACAAATATAAAAACATTGCAATCATCGTTGGCTCGGAAGGTGGATTTTCTCAAAAAGAAAAGGAAAGATTTGTTGACGCAAAAGCGACTTCAATCAGCCTTGGCAAGAGAATTTACAGATGTGAAACTGCTTCTGTTGCAATGATGAGTTTGGTTTCAATTTTGAGTGGAAATTAAGATGAAATATGCCGTTTTGACACTTGGATGTAAAGTAAACAAATATGAGAGCGACGCTCTCATATTTTCGTTGCAACAAATGGGATATGAAGCCACAGACAAACTCGAAGAGGCGGATGTCTATGTCATCAACACCTGTGCTGTGACAAATGAAGCGGAGAGAAAGTCAAGACAGATGCTTGAACGCGCAAGAAAATTCAATCCGAATGCTCAAATTTTTGTTATGGGTTGTGCAAGCCAAAACAGACCTCAACAATTTGAAGGCAAAGGAGTTCAGTTGATTGGAGGAAATGCTGGAAAGATGAAAATCTTGCAAAAACTCGACAAAAGCGGGATTGATTTGGTGGAACTTCCAAAAGACTATGAAGACGACATGTTTTCGGCACAAACGAAGACGCGTGCATACATAAAAATTCAAGATGGTTGCAACAATTTTTGCACATATTGCATCATCCCTTATCTGCGTGGAAGAAGTCGCTCGCGATCGGTTGAGAGCGTGATGAATGAAGTTGAAAAACTTCCAAATTCGGTCAAAGAAATTGTGCTTGTTGGGATTGATGTTTCAGACTTTCAGATTGACGGCAAAAAGGGACTTGGAACTCTCCTTTGTGCCCTTAATTGTTTTGGAAAACGTTTGCGTTTGTCGTCAATGGAAGACAGTCTTGTTGATGAAGAGTTTTTGAAGACTTTGTCGCAACTTGAAAACTTCTGTCCACATTTTCATCTTTCTCTTCAAAGTGGATGTGATGAAGTTTTGAAGAAAATGAACAGACATTACACCACAGCACGCTTTTTTGAAAGTGTGAATTTGATAAGAAAATATTTTCCGCTTGCAGGAATAACTACTGATGTGATTGTTGGTTTTCCGACTGAAACAGATGAGAATTTTGAAGAAACAATGCGTTTTGTTGAGAAAGTCGGTTTTTCGCAATTGCATATTTTCCCATATTCCAAAAGGGATGGAACGGTTGCGTCAAAATTGTTTGGCGACCTTCCAAAAGATGTCAAAACAGCAAGATTGAAGCGTTTGGAAGAACTTGGAAAGACTCTTAAAACAAATTTCATCAAACAAAACAAGACGGCGAAAGTTTTGATTGAACAAAAGGAAGGGAACTTCTTTGTGGGTTACAGTGAAAACTACATCAAATGCTATCTTCCTGGAGAATATCAAGAAGGGGACATTGTTGAGGTTAGGATTTTGAAACCATACAAAATGGGGGCGCTTTGCGAAAAGTTGGCGTAAATCCTTGACAAAAGGCATATGATGTGATAAAATATGCAAGAAAATTGACCTTGAAAGGTGGTGAGAAAGAAGATGACAACAGTTAAAGTCGGCGAAAACGAAAGTCTTGAAAGCGCTCTTAAACGTTTTAAAAGAAAATGCCAAAAAGACGGCATCATTGGAGATATCAGAAAGAAAGAAGCATATGACAAACCAAGCGTTGCAAGAAAAAAGAAAAGCGAAAACGCACGTAAAAGAGCAAGAAAAAGAGGTTAAAAAAAGACGAACAATTTGTTCGTTTTTTTGTTGAAATTTGCATTTAAAAAAAGAAAAATATGGCAAAATCATGCCATATTTTTTTGAATTTGTCAATTTTCCTTATTTTGAAAGGTCTTTTTTGTCGTTTTCGTCTTTCTTTGGTGTTGCTGCTGCAATGCAGTTACGCAAGAAGTCTTTGTCGTCAAAATATTCAAAAGGAACTTGTGACAAGTTTTTGCGGTCTTCAGCAATTGCGAGTGGAGCGATTTCCTTCAAACTTTCGCCAGCATTAAGTTCATATTTGTTTTCGCGAACAAATTCTCTTGAAACAAAAAGTTCGACAATTTCAGCGTTTCTGTCTTCTGGTGCATAAATCAAACGGATGTTGTTTTTTCTGTCAATGTAAATACCGGAAAAACCATATCCATCAACAAATTCATGAACATATGAATAAACTTCTTCCTTGTCGCTTTTTCTGAAAATAAATTCCATTTCTTCCCCCTTTATCTTTTGCAATTCTAACACACAATCAACTGTCTGTCAATAGGTCATTTTGTTTTGATTATGAAAAAAAATGTGTTAAAATGTTGTCATGAGTGAATATGACATCAATTCGTTGAATGAAGAACAAAAACAGGCACTCCTTCAAACAGAAGGGGTTGTTTTGGTGACTGCTGGGGCGGGAAGTGGAAAAACGCGACTTCTTACGCACCGCATTTGTTATCTCATTCAAAATGGTGTTTCACCGTTCAACATTTTGGCGATAACATTCACAAACAAGGCAACAAACGAAATGAGAGAGCGCGTGCTTTCAATGGGGTATTCTGGCGTATGGATTTCGACTTTTCACAGCATGTGTGTAAGGATTTTGCGCGAAAACATACACCTTTTGGACGGATACACAAAAAATTTCACGATTATTGCAGAAAATGACCGGGACAAAATCTTGAAAGACCTTCTCAAAAAGCACCAATGTGATGATGAAGAAAGGCAAAAAGTTGAGTCGCATCTTGACAACATCAAAAACAAGGGGCTTGACATTGACGAATATTTTTCGGCGTTACGGGAATATGAAAAACATCAAGATTTGGTCACTTATGAGAAAATTTGTTATGAATATGAAGATTTTTTGCACAAAAACAATGCACTTGACTTTGACGATTTGTTGAATAAAACTCTCTTTTTGTTTAACAACTACAAACAAGTTTTGAACTTTTACGCTGAAAGATTTCGCTATATTCTTGTTGACGAATTTCAGGACACAAACCTTGTGCAATACAAACTTGTCAAACTTCTTGCAAGCGTTCACAAAAATTTGTTTGTTGTGGGTGATGAAGACCAATGCATATATTCTTGGCGCGGGGCAAATTTTCATAATATTGCAAATTTGAAGGATGATTTTGAAGATGTTCAGGTTTTCAAACTTGAAAGGAACTATCGTTCGACAAAAAACATCTTGACTCTTGCGAATAATGTCATTTCAAACAATCGTGACCGCATCAAAAAACAACTTTGGACGGAGAAGGACCAAGGTGCTGGGCCGGTTGTGTATGATGCCTTTGACGAAAAGGACGAAGCCGGTTTTGTTGCAAGAACAGTCTCTGGACTTTTGAGCGAAGGATATTCATATGGCGATTTTGCCGTTTTGATGCGTGTCAATGCTCTTTCGCGTCATTTTGAAGATGCGTTTTTGACCTATGACATTCCATACAAACTTTATGGTGGTTTCAAATTCTATGAAAGAGCGGAAGTCAAAGTTGTGCTTTCATATCTTTCAATTTTTGTCAATCCGAAAGACGAAATTTCGCTTTTCAAAATAATCAATTTCCCAAAACGCGGAATTGGAGATGTTGCGATTGCAAAATTGCAGGAAGAAGCAGGCGAAAGTGGTGTTTTGGAATATTTGTTGAGCGAAAAATTTGCCTTTTCAAAATACAAGACCAAACTTGCGTCTTTTGTTGAGAACATCAAGTCATTGCGTGAAGATATGAACACACTTTCACTTTCGGAATTTGTGGAAAAAGTTATCAAAGTTTTTGGCATCAATTTGGCGTATGCTGGTGTGGACGAAGAAGCAATCAACAGACTTGGAAACATTGATAGTTTGCTCACAAGTGTAAGAGAATTTGAAGAAGATTTTGAAAATGCAACCCTTTCGGACTATCTTGCAAATGTCATGCTCAAATCTGACAGTGACCAAATTCAAGAAGATGGATTTGTGTCAGTTGCAACAATTCACGCTGTCAAAGGGTTGGAATTTAAGGTTGTGTTTGTTGTTGGGCTTGAAGAAGGAATTTTCCCACTTGCCAGAGCCAGCTTTTCGTCCGCGGAAATGGAAGAAGAAAGAAGACTTATGTATGTTGCAATCACGCGCGCGGAAGAGAAAATTTTCTTGCTTCACGCAAGAAAAAGATTTATGTATGGAAAGAGCAATTTTCAGGTTGCAAGCAGATTTTTGAAGGAACTTGGAATTGTTGACAAGAAAAAGCCAAGACTCAATCTTTCGAATGACGAATTTGAAAAGAAAGAAGAAATTTTTGACAGCGGGTTTGCTGTTGGAGATAAGGTGTTTTTTGCACGATTTGGAAACGGCGTAATTGTCAGCATTTCGGATGACGGGCAGGTTGGAGAGATTGAATTTGAAGACTTTGGAATGAAGAGTATTATGCTTGGTTCAAAGGCTTTGGAAAAGGTGGAAGAAGATGGATAAGATGCAAAGAATGAAAGAATTGGTTGAAGTGATTTTGATGCATAATCGAAACTATTATGAACTTGACAATCCTACCATTTCTGACAAAGAATATGACAAATTGTATGACGAACTTGTTGACCTTGAAAGCGAAACAGGTGTTGTTTTGCCAAATTCTCCAACTCAACGTGTTGGTGGGGATGTGCTTTCAAAATTCGTCAAAAAAAAGCATGAAGTAAGACTCTATTCAATGGGCAAAGTAAGGTCTTTTGAAGACTTAAAGTCCTTCTTTGATGATATGCAAAAATTTGTTTCAAATCCGACATATGCTGTGGAATACAAGTTTGACGGACTTACGATTGTGGCTGAATATGAAAATGGTTTGTTCAAATATGCAACAACTCGCGGGAATGGTGAAATTGGCGAAGATGTCACCGAACAAGTCAAGACAATCAGAAGCGTTCCGCTTGAAATTCCTTTCAAGGGAAGGTTGATTGTTCAGGGCGAAGGGATGATGACAAATTCGTCATTCAAAAGATATAACAAAACGGCGTCAGAACCTTTGAAAAATCCACGAAATGGAGTTGCGGGGGCAATCAGAAATCTTGACCCAAAAGAAACTGCAAGAAGGGGGCTTGATTGGTTTTGTTATGCTGTGCTTTTGTGCGAAGGAAAAAAGTTTTCGACACAAAAAGAAATGCATGAATTTTTGGGTGAAAATGGGTTTAAGACGGGAGATTTCTTCAAAATTGTCAAGACTGAACAGGAAGCGGAAGCGGTTATCAACGAAATTGACCGCGTAAAATCCGACCTTGACGTCATGATTGACGGTGTTGTTATCAAACTTAATCAGGTCGCCCCGCGTGATGAAGTTGGATACACAAACAAATTTCCAAAATGGGCAAGAGCGTTCAAGTTTGAGGCGCAGGAAACATCCACAATGCTTAAAGATGTGGTTTGGCAGGTTGGAAGAAGTGGAAAAGTGACCCCGACTGCAATTTTGGAACCTGTTGAACTTGCAGGCGCAACAATAACTCGTGCAACGCTCAACAACATTGAAGATATCAGAAAGAAAAAAGTTCAAATTGGGAGTCGTGTTTTCATCCGAAGAAGCAATGAGGTCATTCCTGAGGTTTTGGGGTTGGCGGAGAGTTATGAAGACTCAAAAGAGATTGATGAACCAACACTTTGCCCGTGCTGTCACACAAAACTTGTCAAAAAAGGTCCACTTGTGTTCTGTCCAAATCATGATGGGTGCAAGGAACAAATTGTGGCAAGATTGACACATTTTGTCAGCCGTGAAGCGTTTAACATTGAAGGACTTTCGGAAAAAACAATAATTCAATTTTATGACGACCTTGACTTGCGACATTATTCCGACCTTTATCACTTGACAAAAGAGCAACTTGTTTCGCTTGAAAAATTCAAGGATAAAAAGGCGGAAAATTGCCTTGGAAGTCTTGAAAAGAGCAAAAATATTGAGTTTTTCAGATTTTTGTATGCATTGGGGATAAGTGAAGTTGGAATCAAAACCGCAAAAGACCTTGCAAAGCATTTTGACACTCTTGAAAAAATCAAAACTGCCACGGTGGAACAAATTGTCATGGTGGAAGATGTTGGAGAAGTGATTGCAAACAACATTTTTGAATTTTTCAAAGATGAAAACAATTTAAAGGAAATTGACCGACTTTTGCAGGTTGGAGTCACACCAATTTCTTCACAAAACAACAAATCAAATGTTTTGGAAGGACTCACTTTTGTGCTTACTGGAACATTGCCAAATCATTCAAGAACGGATATGAGCAAAATCATTGAAGAGAATGGCGGAAAAACTGCTTCTTCTGTTTCAAAAAACACATCTTTTGTTTTGGCGGGGGAAGAAGCGGGAAGCAAACTAGAAAAAGCGAAGGATTTGGGAGTAAAAATTTTGAGTGAAGAAGAATTTTTCGCGAAATTTCTTGTAAAATAGACAATTTTGGGATATAATATAAAGAGAAGGAGAAAGAGTATGGGGGGAATACCTAAATGTCCGAAATGTAAACAACCAATGGTGCCTCAGGCTGCGCTGGGCTTTTTTGAGTGCGTTGAAGCGATTGCTGAAAAAATTTCATCATATGGTTCTGCAAGGACGCGATGGGGATGCGTGAGTATGATGGAGAATCCAAAACTTCCAGAATGGAAGAAACTTGAGAAAAAATATAATGCAGACATTCAAAAATATAAAAAAGATGTAAAGCAATATGAAAGAGCAAAACAAACGGGGGATCAAGTTCCAGACCCACCAGATCCACCAACACCATTACCTCCAAAGCCACCAGAAATGTGTTGGTGTGAATATAATTACAAAAAACGTGCTGCGGGGAAATGGAACGAAAAATCAAAAAGACAGAGAAAAAAAGTCCTTATGTATGATGTGGGCGGAAAAGGTGTTCCAATTGTTCCACTTATAACACTGTGATTTTTTGATAAAATCCAATATTTTTCTTTGAAATCACTTGACAACGAGAGCAAAAGTGCTTATAATACACAATGTGTTTCGTTGTCGGAAACAGTGCTTTCAAAAGCATAAACAAACAACAGGTGGCATTTTGTGTTTCACCGATTTGGAAAACTTTCCAAAGTCATGCAAATGATTGTGTTGTTCATGTTTCAAATAAAAAAGCATTTTTCATGGCACGAAAACTTCGTGTCATGTTTTTTTTGATTTTGATTTCAAAACCAAAAATCACGAAAGACAAATCCATTCATGATTCAAAACTGAAAATTTTGTTAAAAGGAGAAAGAAATGCCTACATTTAACCAACTCGTAAGAAATGGAAGAAAAACTTTTGAGAAAAAGAAAAAAGCACCTCTTCTTGAAGAGTGTCCTCAAAAGCGTGGTGTTTGCCTTTCAGTAAGAACTGCAACACCAAAGAAGCCTAACTCTGCTCTTCGTAAAATTGCCAGAGTGAAACTTTCAAACGGTCAAGAAGGAACATGCTACATTCCTGGAATTGGACACAACTTGCAGGAACACAGCGTTGTGCTTGTTCGTGGCGGACGTGTTAAAGACCTTCCTGGTGTGCGTTATCACATCATTCGCGGAACTTTGGATACAGCTGGCGTTGCAAACAGAAAGCAAAGCCGTTCAAAATATGGCGCAAAACGTCCAAAGAGCGGAAAATAATCAATCAAAAATAAGTCAGTGTCAACAACAGGACACTTAAAAGGAGAAAAAACCAATGCCAAGAAGAAATAGTGCGGTTAAGAAAGATGTTTTGCCAGATCCAATTTACAACAATAAGGTTGTCACAAAACTCACAAACCAAGTTATGTTGAGCGGAAAGAAAGGCCTTGCACAAAGAATTGTTTATGGCGCATTTGACATTTTGAAAGAAAAAACTGGTGCTGAACCTCTTGATGTTTGCCTTACTGCAATCGAAAACGTAAAACCAATGCTTGAAACAAAAGGTCGCAGAGTTGGTGGAGCAACATATCAAGTACCATTAGAAATTAGACCAGAAAGAAGACAAACTTTAGGTTTAAGATGGCTAGTATCATATGCTAGAAAAAGACATGAAAAAACAATGGCTGAAAAATTAGCTGGTGAAATAATTGATGCAATCAACGGAAACGGTGGAGCATTTAAGAAGAAAGAAGATACACATAGAATGGCAGAAGCTAACAAAGCATTTGCACATTACAAATGGTAGAAAGGGGATAAAAATATGGCAGGAAGAGCATACCCATTAGAAAGAACA
>CAYOEW010000028.1:0-11103 GCA_964403245.1 uncultured Lachnospiraceae bacterium | reverse complement strand
AGTTCGAATCCCCAACCTTTGGTTCCGTAGACCAACGCTCTATCCAGTTGAGCTATGGGCGCATAAAGAAGTTTATTAAATTGTTTTTGCTTGTTTGTGTCACAAAGCCGGTGAGCGTTGTCGCGCTACGACAAGGAGAAGAAGAGCAAACCTGCTTGCAGTCCTTTGCGAATGTTCGACGCTGTCGCAACAAATTTTCTTGAAATTTGTTATCCAGTTGAGCTATGGGCGCATAAAGAAGTTTATTAAATTGTTTTTGCTTGTTTGGGCTGTGAAGCCGATGAGCGTTCACTGTCCAGTTGAGCTTGCCATATTGATTTTGCAATACCTTCTTCAAAACAAGCATTTGTATTATAGCAAATAAAAATAAAAAAGTAAACATTTTTCTTGAATTTGTTTACTTTTTCATCATTTTTATTTGAAATTTTGTTATTTTGCCTTTTTCCTTTTGCTTCTTTGCAAGAAAATGTTTGTCTTCTTCTTTGAATAGAAGATGATAAGAATCCCTGCAAACACGATGACTGACAAAATGAGTGTCAATGCCATCCAGCCCGCTGAAATCACTGAACCACCAAAAAATCTCATCTCAACGGAATATGCAGATGTGAGTTCACCGACAACTTCCGGTGGCAATGTTCGGAGCAAAATGTTTGTCGGCCCACTCAAAAACAGATATCTAAAAAGTCCTGCGGAATAACTGCCCGGGATGAAGCAAACAAAGAATTGAATTGCATCTGGAAAGACGCTCAAAGGCATGTAAGCGCCAGTGATGAACCCAATGATTGCGCTCAAAATTCCAGAACATGCAGCAAGAGCAGATTCGGAACGAACAAAACTTGCAAGCAAAACCATAATGACCGAAGATGACAAAATTGAAATTATTGTTGTCGCAAAAATTGCCAAAAAGTCAACAAATGTCATCATAAGCCCACCTGTGCAAGCGAGATATATAATTCCAACCAAAAGCACAATGAAGCAGATGATGAAGGTAATCAAAAAACATGAGATGATGTAACTTGCAAAAAGAACCCAACGCTTCACCGGTGAAGCAAGCACATCGTTCACCGCACCACGCTCTCTGTCACGAACCATGATTGTGCATGCGTTGAGAGCAACAGTGATGCACGAAACTCCCATAACTCCCGAAATCATCCAATTGTTGATGAAACCCATAACAACTTTTTTCTCAATTTCAAGTCCATATCCATCAATGATGCCGTTGACTGTTTCAAGTTGGATGTCACCCAAAAAGAGAATGTAAAGCCCCAGCACAATGATTGGTGCAAGCAACGCAAAAAACACCGTCATTTTGTCTTTCAAAAACAACGAAATATTGCGCTTTATCAAAACTTGCAAACTTAATGCATTATTTTTCTTCATTGCTCTCTCCATTCCCCCAGTTCTTTCCTGTGATATTCAAGAATACATCATCCATATCACCTTTCAAAACCTCAAAATCATTCAAAAATTCAGAATTTTCGCTGATAAGTTTCTTTGCATGGGTGCTGTCCTTCACTCTGATTTTGTAGAACTCTCCTTCATATTCAAATTCATCCAAATTCTTCTCAAATTCTTCGTTTCTTGGCATATATGCTTTGATATAGTCACTGGAATATTTATTCTTCAAGTTGTGTGGTGTGTCGCTTGCAACAACCTTTCCTGCATCAATCATCACAACCTTGTCAGCCTTGTTTGCCTCTTCCATATAGTGTGTCGTCAAAAAGACGGTCATTTTGTTTTCTTGGCGAAGTTTGTCAATCAAACTCCAAATTGTCTTTCTTGTTTGCGGGTCAAGTCCTGTGGTTGGTTCGTCCAAAATCAAAAGTTGTGGTTCATTGATGAGTCCGCGTGCAATGTCAGCCCTTCTTCTTTGTCCACCACTCAAATTTTTGACTGGTCTGTTTAGGATTTCGTCCAAATCCAAAAGTTTGGAAAGTTTCTCCAAGCGCTCTTTCCATTCCTTGCCTTTAAGACCATAAAATCCAGCACGAATTGTCAAATTTTCCTTCACTGAAAGCATGTCGTCCAAAGTTGAGTTTTGAAAAACAACACCAATCAAAGATTTGATTTCATCCGACTGTTTGTCAAGGTCAAATCCTCCAACCTTAACTTCTCCTTCATCTTTTTTCAAGATTGAGCAGATGATGTTGATTGTTGTGGACTTTCCAGCACCATTGACACCCAAAAACGCAAAAAGAATTCCTTTCTCAACTTCAAAAGAAATTCCATCAACTGCTTGCACGTCGCCATATGACTTGCGTAAATTTTTTATTTCAATTATATTTTCCATAACTATCCTTAAAACAATTCGTATTGATTATATCACATATATCAAAATAATCAAAACTTTTTGAAAAATATTTTCATTGTAACTTGCAAAAAGTAGCAAAATGATATAAAATATTTATTGAAAAACAAAGGAGAAAAATATGTGCTGGTTTAAGTCAAAAAAATCAAAACAAAAACAAACTGAAAATGTTGAAACAAAAGAAACAACAAAAGTTGAAAGCGCTCAAGCAAAAACGGATGAAAGCGTGACAAAAGAAACTACAAAATCCACACCAAAAAAATCAACTTCAACAAAGTCTTCCACAAAGAAAGTTGGTGAGAAAAACACCGCAAAAAAGAAAGTGGATGTTTCTGACAAAACAACAAAAAGCAAAGTTGTCGAAAAAGAAGAAGCTGAAAAAAATTCCAAGAAACCTGTCTATCGAGTTTTGTATGACAAAGAAACAAGAACTTGGAAAATCAAAAAAGATGGTGCAAAACGCACAATTTCTTCCTTCTCAACAAAAGAAGAAGCACTTGCAAGAGTGAAGGAACTTTCATCAAGCAAAGAATTGAAATTTATTGTTCACAAAAAAGACGGAAAATTTCAAAAAAAATAAGAAAAGACCAAAAACGGTCTTTTTTTATAGTTTACTTTTTACAACATCCATGATGAGTTCAAAAGATTTATCCCCTTGCTTTTGATGTCGCTTTTCATGGACATAAAAAGGCAAAATTGACAAAAGCGAAATCACAATCACAAGAATTGCATAGTCCAAAAGATAGGAATAATTCCAATTCATAAACGAAAACAGGTCAAATGGAAGTCCATTCTCCATGAGATAAAGATAGTTTGCTCCATCAATCACGGTGTTTCCAATCATCGACCAGCCAGCAATCAGTCCCACTCCAACATACGCCTGCCAAAAGTCTTTTACACGTGGCTTGAAGTAACCACTGGCAAGACAAGCAATGACAACTGTCGGCATTGAGAAGTGCAAAAACAAACTTTCGTAATGCAAAAATGACAAGGTTGAGAGATAGTAATAATCCCCAAAAATGAAAGTCAGAACTCCACCAAAAAACGTCACAACCAAAATCGGCAAGAAAAATTTTTTTGTCTTTGTCAAAAAGAATATTGGGAAAACAAAACTCATCACATGACACAGGTGCCACGGCAAAACCTCAACAAATGTTTGCGTGCCGGAGAAATATAAGAGAGCCATCCTGAACAGACGGAAAAATATCATCAAAACACACAAAACTGTTGTCAAAATCATCGCAAATTTTTTGTGTTTTTTGAAAATAAACCAACTCACAACAAGCCAAGTTGCCAGCAAAACCATAAGGGTGATGTGAAGTGGACACCAAAGCCCCGGACCATCTCCCATGACATCTTTGTTCTCAATCAACCAATCATAAAAACTGAAAACAGCATTTAACATCCAAAATCACCCCTAATCATTTGCTGTCACAACAACATCCGCATCCGTTCCCAAAACATTTTTTATGATGATTTGTCCAAATTCAACATGGTCAAGACGCAATTTCTCAATTTCTCTTACACAATCAAAAATCAACTCTTTTGGAATTGGTTTTGTCGTTTTGCACGCCTTGACACCTTGCTTTGTTTTTACAGATGTTGTGACGGTTCGCTTTGGACACATCAACTCTTCCTTCACAAAAATTGGCCCGCGATTGCAAACGTTTCCAGAAACAGAAATGTCATCTCCGTCAATAACAACATTCAAATGACATCCCATAGGACACATTATGCACACCATTTCTCTTTTTTCCACATTTCACCTCACTGAATTTCAAGTGTGATTTTTTTGTTTGCACCTTCTTTGTTGAAATTCAGGCTCATCATTTCGCCCGGAGTTCCAGCAAGAACAAACTTTTTACCCAAAATTTTGTCGCCACACTTTGCAACAATCGTCTTTTTGACGATTTTTTGTTTAAGTCTGAATTTCAATTCACAATCTCCACTCCCTTCAAAAACTGTGGATGGCAAAACATATGAAAAATCACTTGAAGCAGTCACATCAATTTTGTTACATTCTTGTGGGAGTTTGTTTTGTGCAAAAAGTGATGCAAAATATCCTGCTTTTTTTGCTTCCAACGCAACATTATCAACAAGGTCATGAACCTGCAAAATGTTTCCACATGAAAACAGCCAAGGCTCGCTTGTTTGATAATATTCATTCACAACAGCACCATTTGTGCCTTTTGAAATCTCAACAAAATTTGCAATATTCATTTCTGGAACAAGCCCAACCGACAAAATGACAGTGTCGCATTTCAAAAATTTCTTTGTGCTTTCAATTGGCGCATAGTTTTCGTCAACCTGTCCAAACCATACCCCTTCAACACGATTTTCCCCAACAACTTCAAAGATTGTGGAAGAATAAAGAAGTGGAATTGAATAGTCATCCAAACACTGCATGATGTTTCTTTTAAGTCCACTTGATGAAGGATTGATTTCAAGCACAGCATGAACCTTTGCCCCTTCCAGAGTCAATCTTCTTGCCATGATAAGTCCAATGTCACCACTTCCCAAAATGACAACATCGCGTCCAATCATCTTTCCGTCAATGTTGACCATTTTTTGTGCTGACCCAGCTGTCAAAATTCCACTTGGACGAGTTCCGCAAAGAGAGATATTCCCAGCCGTTCTTTCACGACAACCCATTGCGAGAACAATCGCCTTTGCTTCAATTTTTTCAACACCATTTTCGCCGATGATTTCCACAAGATTTTTGTTGATTTTTGTGACAAGCGTGTTTGTCAAAACTTTGATATTTTTGTCCGCTTCCACCATTTTTCTGAACCTGTATGCAAACTCCGGACCTGTCAATTCTTCTTTGAAATAATGAAGCCCAAATCCGTTGTGAATACACTGGTTTAAAATGCCACCCAACACTTTGTCACGTTCCACCAAAATGACTTTGCTACCATTTTCAGATGCGGAAAGTGCACACGACATTCCGGCAGGTCCACCACCCAAAACAAGCACGTCAGTTTTCATTATTTCACCTCCCTGATGTCGCCTACTGCAACTTCACTTCCGCGATTTTCCTTCAAAACCGCTTCAAAAGAAATCTCTCTTGCATCAGCAATGTTTTGAACAACTTTTGAAAAACAAAAACCACCTTGACATCTGCCCATTCCTGCGTTTGTGCGCCTTTTTATGCCATCCACCGAATGAATTTTCAGCGGTCGCGAAAGAGCAGTCTGAATGTCGCCTTTTGTGATTTGTTCACATTTGCACACAACCTGTGAGTATGTTTTGTCGTTTTTGAGTGCTTCTTTTTGTTTTTTTGAAGACATATCCTTGAACATCTCATATTTTGGCAAAATCTTCAAATCATTTCGCTCTGCAAGGTCATACCCGCAAAGTGTTGCAACCATTTCAGCAATTGCTGGTGCGCTCGTAAGCCCCGGCGAACAAATTCCGGCAAGATTGATGACCCCATCAACTTTTTCTGAACGGCAAATTACAAAATCATCTCCACAAATCGCACGTATCCCCGAAAACTGTCGAATTGCATTCTTGAAATTTAAGTTAACCAAAATTGTGGATTTTTCTCTCACACTGGCAAGTCCACTTTGAGTGGTTTTTGTCACAGTGTCACTTTCTTCACTTGTCGGTCCAACAAGCCAATTTCCATCGACAGTCGGAGTGACAAGCACACCTTTCCCAAGTTTTGTTGGAAGTGGGAAAATGATGCAAGGAACTTTCAAATCAGCCGTCTTGTCAAACACAAAATATTCCCCGCGTCTGAAGTGAATGTCATATTTTTCCGTCCCCAAGATTTCAGCAACATCGTTATATCCCGCTCCGGCACTGTTTATGACATATTTCGCCTTGAAAGTGTTTTTCTTTGTCTTGATCACAAACAAATCTTTTTGCTTTTTCACCGAAATCAAATCTTCTTCCAGCGATACAACCGCGCCGTTGAGAATTGCTTCGTCCGTCAATGCAATTGTAAACAAATATGGGCTGACAACATACGCATTTGGCGCAAAAAGTGCAGTCGACATTTCATCATTAAGCACTGGAACTTTGTCTTTGAGTGCTTGCTTGTCCAAAATCTGAACTTTGACTTTGTTTTGCAGTCCGCGTTCATAAAGAGCCCCAATCTTTTCTTTGTCATCGCCCACAACCAACGAACCACATTTGCAAATTTTGACCGAAAGTCTTTTGCAAATTGAAGGAAAAAGTTTGTTCCCCCTGACATTAAGTTTTGCCATTAAAGAGTTGGGCTTTGGGTCATATCCAGCATGAACAATTCCGCTGTTTGCCTTACTTGCCCCGGTTGCGACATCGCTCGCTTTGTCAATCAACAGACAACTTTTCCCAATTCTTGTCATCTTATTGCAAATTGATGCTCCAACAACTCCCGCACCAATCACACAGCAATCAAAAACCTTTTCCATATTCTCTCCTGTTGTTATCTTACATTTTTGGGAATAAAAATGTCAAATAAAAGAAAAACTTTTGCAATTTGTTTTATTAAATTTAATCTTTGTGCTAAAATGACAATATAAGAATGCTTGTGCGTTAAAATTCAAGGAGAACTATGAGAAAGTTTATCTTGGGGCTCGATGAGGGCACAACAAATTTGAGAAGTGTTTTGTTTGATGTTGACAAAAAAGAAATTGTTGACATTGAAGCAAAAAATTTTAAGCAGATCTATCCCCAACCTGCTTGGGTTGAACATGACGCAAATGAGATATATCGAAAAATTGTGCAAACGTCAAACGCCGTTCTCAAACGCAACAGCGTTGTCAAAGGTGAACTTTTGGGCATCGGCATCACAAACCAACGCGAAACTGTTGTTGCATGGAACAGACTGACAGGTCAACCGGTTTATAACGCAATCGTTTGGCAATGCAGACGCACAACAAAACAAATCAACAATCTCTCGCAATCATCCAAAAAAATCATCAAAGAAAAAACTGGATTGATTGCAAATCCATATTTCAGCGCTTCCAAAATGAAGTGGATTTTGGAAAATGTGAAAGAGGCAAAAATTCTTGCAAAACAAGGAAATCTTTATTTTGGAACAATTGACAGTTTTTTGTGTTTCAAACTCACAGGAAATTTTGTTACAGATGTCACAAACGCTTCAAGAACAATGCTTATGAATATCCACACATTGCAATGGGATGATGAACTTTTGAAAATATTCAAAATTCCAAAAAATTCACTCCCAGAAATCCGACCAAACAACAGCGATTTTGGAACGGCAAAACGCATTTTGGGTGCAAAAATTTGCAGTATGATTGGCGACCAACAATCAAGCATGATTGGGCAAGGTGCAATTGATTGTGGGGCAAGCAAAGTTACGTTTGGAACAGGAGCTTTCATTTTGACAAACATTGGAAGTTCCGCAAACAAAAACATCCCTGACCTTTTGACAACAGTTGCCTCCCAAATTGACGGAAAGACATCCTACGCAATTGAGGGAAGCATATACAGTGCCTGCAGTGCAATTGAATGGTTGAAAAATCTTCATGCATATGACAATGTCAATGACACAGCAAAAATGTCAATGTCACTCAAAAACAACGAAGGAGTTTATTTTGTTCCTGCTTTCACTGGGCTTGGTGCTCCATATTGGAACAATGAAGCACGCGCTTGCATCACAGGACTTACGTTTGCAAGCAAAAAAGAGCATATCGTTCGGGCTTGTTTGGAAAGCATGGCATACAACACCAAAGCAATTGTTGATATCATGAAAAAAACTGGACAGCGCTTGAAATCAATAAGTGTTGATGGTGGCGCAAGTCACAACGAATTTGTCTTGCAATTTCTTTCTGATATGCTCAACCATGAAGTTGTCAAGAGCAAACATTCTGAATCCACTGTTTTGGGAACGATTTATGTTGCAATGCTCTCACTTGGACTTGTTACAACATCAGGCATCATTCAAATGACAAAAAGTGAAAAGAAATTTCTTCCAAAAATGACCGAAAGTGAAAGAAAGAAAAACTATGACGGTTGGCAAAAAGTGATAAAGAAAATATAGGAGGATATATGAAAGAAACCAGTCAAAAAGTCGAAAAAAAGACAAAAAACACAAGCAAAAAGTCGGAAAAATCAACAAAATCTGTTGAAAAAACAACAAAAGTTGCAAAAAAAGTAACAAAAACAAAGCAAACTCAATCAAATCCAACAAACATAAAAATTTCTGGATTTCACGACTTGCAACTCAACACATATCTGTTTGACAAAGTCGAAAATCCAAAAGCAGTTGTCGTTGTCATTCATGGAATGCAAGAACATTGCAGAAGATATTTCCACTTTGCAGAATTTCTCAACAAAAATGGCTATATTGCAGTTTTGAGCGACTTGCGTGGGCATGGTTTGACCGCCATTTCAAAAGAAAAACTTGGTTTTGGTGAAAAGGACATATTCAAAGAAACTTTGCAAGACCAATTGAATATCATTGAATTTGCTCATGAAAAATACGGACTTCCAATCTATGTCTTTGGCCATTCATATGGTTCAATGCTCACCCAACATCTCGTTCAACAATCTCCACTCATCGAAAAAGCAGTTATTTGCGGAACAGCAAATGGAAGTGCTCTCATCATGAAACTTGGAAGTATGGTTGCATCACTGTTCTCAATTTTCA
The DNA here is from genome assembly GCA_964403245.1 of uncultured Lachnospiraceae bacterium. Classification (GTDB taxonomy): domain Bacteria; phylum Bacillota; class Clostridia; order Christensenellales; family UBA1242; genus Caccovivens. Next base: position 2,191 of record CAYOEW010000028.1, on the reverse strand, counting down.
AAAAGGACACGTCAAAAAGTGGAACAATTGAAAAAATGTGTATCAAAAGTTATGGCAAAAAATTTGAACGCGGAAATTGGATTACAAAAGACGAAAAAGTGTTTGACAAATATCTTGCTGACGAATATTGTGGAGGGTCGTTCCCATTTGGGTTCTATAAGAGCATGATCAAAAACATGACAGGAACAAACAAGGGAATTGAAAAAATTGGAAACAAGAAAATTTTCCTTATCGTTGGCGAAAAAGACCCTGTTTCAAATGGTGCAAAGCAAGTTAAATCACTTTATAAGACATATTTGAAGAAAAACATCAATGTTTCACTCAAAATTTACGAAAATGACCGTCATGAACTTTTGAATGAAACTGACAAAGATGTTGTCATGAATGATGTTCTTTCATTCTTTGAAAATTAGGAGGGAAAAATGTTAGGTTGTATCTTTTTTGGAATTTTCAGTTTAATTTTCTGTTTGCTGTTTTGCTGGTTCAGAACAAAACAAGCAAATGTCTATTCACTCATGCTTAAAGCACTTTCATCTGTTTGTTTCATCCTTTGTGGACTTTTTGCAATCAAAAATGTCGGGTCCAACAATTTGAATTTGTTGATTTTGGCTGGTCTTATCATGGGGCTTATTGGTGATGTTGTTTTGGATTTGAAAATTATGTATCCAGAGCAAAGTGACCAATATTTCATGGCTGGGACTTCCGCTTTCACTGTTGGACATCTGTTTTACTTCATGGCAGTTTTGCTTTTCAACAACGCAATTCTTCCAACACATCTTCTTTGGAATGTTTTGGCATCCACAGGTGTTGCAATTGCATTGACCTTTGCAATTATTCTCCCTTCAAGAAAAATGGGACTTGATTTTGGCAAACAAATTTATATGGTTGCGATGTATAGTTTTGTGTTGACGTTTATGATGGCGTTTTCAATTTCCATCGCAATCTTCCACCCAATGTTTTGGATTTTTGCAGTTGGAATGATTTTGTTCTTTGCATCAGACATTATCCTTTCACTTCAATATTTTGGTGGAAAGTCACAAAAAATCTTTGTTTGGATCAATCATATTCTCTATTATCTTGCACAAGTCATGATTGCAATTTCAATTCTCTATTTGATTTAAAACAAATTGAATGCAACAAAAAAAGAACCTGAAATCACACAGGCTCTTTTTTTATGTCAAATTTTTTCAATGTTTGTTGTTTTTTGAAATCTCTTTTCAAATTCCTTTACAATTTTTTCGTGAACAGCATCGGCTGACATTGAAGCATCCACAACAAAAATTCGTCCTTTTTCTTCTTTTGCAAGTGCCAAATAACCTTCTCGAACGCGGTCATGATATTCTTTCCCTTTTTGCTCAATTCTGTCAAGATTTTTGAGATTTTCATCCTTTGACTTTCTGCTCATCCCATCTTCATATGACAAATCAAGCAGAATTGTCAAATCAGGAACTGCACCTTTGATGGCAAAGTTTGTGATTGTCTTCAAATCATCAAGATTGAGATTTCCTGCATGACCTTGATATGTGTAAGACGAGTGATAATATCTGTCAAGCACAACAACCTTTCCTTCATTTAAGGCAGGTTTGACAACTTCTTCAACAAGTTTGCTTCGACTTGCAGAAAAAAGTAAAAATTCAGTTTCTGCCGACATATCACTCTTGCTATGCAAAAGTATTTCACGAATTTGCTCACCAATGACAGTTCCGCCCGGCTCACGAGCAATGAGATATGGAATGTTTTTCTTCTCGAGATATTCCTTGAATTTCTTTATTTGAGTACTTTTTCCGCACCCTTCTCCGCCTTCAAATGTGACAAGCATAACATTCTCCTTTTTAAGAAAATTGCCCGAAAATTCAGGCAATTTTGTTGTTTTTATTAGTCATCGTGACAGTCACAATCATCATGACAGTGACATTCATCATCGTCACAACAACAGAAATCTTCAAATGCGATGTATTTTTCAAGACTTTCTTGTTTATAGAAATTATCAAGCATACCTTCAGTTGTGAAATATCCTGCTGGTGCCAACAAAACTTCTGGAATTCTGTTTACAACACTTGCACAAGTAAGTTCAACAGTTGATGGTCTTTCAATGACAACTCTTGTGTTTGGTTCTCCTTCAATTGTCCAATCGTTGCAGTCAAATTCAGTTTTGTCATACACCTTTCCAATACATTCGGTTTCAAAGACA
>CAYOEW010000027.1:0-11125 GCA_964403245.1 uncultured Lachnospiraceae bacterium | reverse complement strand
TCCAACTGGCGGAGAACTTATTCTTGGTGACGGCATCAAGAGTGCATATGAAACTGGAAAGGGAAAAATTGTCATTCGTGCAAAGGTTGGAATTGAACAAAATGGCGACAAACAGAGTTTGGTGATCACTGAACTTCCATATCAAGTAAACAAGGCGGTTTTGTTGCAGAAAATTGCCGAACTTAAAGAGAAAAACAAGGACAAGCTTTCTGTTATCAGCGAAATTCGTGACGAAAGTGACAGAAACGGAATGCGTGCGGTCATCCGTCTTAAAAAAGAAGCAAATGCAAAGAAAATTTTGGGATATCTTTTCCAATCAACCAATTTGCAGGTGTCATATGGCATCAATATGGTGGCAATTGCTGGCGGAAAACCAAAACTTTTGGGGTTGATGGACATTATCTCATATTACACCGCTTTCCAAAGAGATGTCGTTGTCAGACGCACCAAATTTGATTTGAATGTTGCAAAAGACAGGGCACATATTGTTGAAGGGCTTTTGATTGCAATCAAAAACATTGATGCGGTCATCAAAATCATCAAAACAAGCGCAAATGTGTCCGAAGCAAAACAAAAATTGCGTGCAAAATTCAATTTGTCAGAAAAACAGGCACAGGCGATTTTGGATATGCGTCTTGCTCGTCTTGTCAATTTGGAAGTTACAAAATTGGAAGAAGAACTCAAATCTTTGAAGGCAAGAATTAAGGAATTGGAAGAAATTTTGGGCTCAAAGAAACTTCAACTTGATGTTGTTAAGCGCGAAATTTTGGAAATTAAAAAGAAATTTAACACTCCACGTCGTTCAAAAGAAACCAAAAATGATGAAGTTGTTTTGACAAAAATTGAAGAAATGGAAGACACAAAAGACTATATCATTGCACTTTCTGCTGGAAAGACAATCAAAAAAGTCAGTGTGAAAAATTATTCCAAATCGCAAAAATCAATCTCTGACACTTCAACTTTGTTTGACATTCACACATCTGTTTTGCCAGTTAAGGCGACAGATACGGTGTTGATTTTCACAGACAAGGGAAATTGTGTCAAAATGATTGTTGACAAACTCCCTGAATGCAAGTTGAGAGAGAAGGGAATTCCGCTTAAACAACTTGACAAGACAATTGACATCATGGAAACTCCTGTTGCAGTCTTGAAAGTTGAAGGGGACGGCGAAGTTGTGATGTTTACTCAAAACGGAATGGTCAAGCGCTCCACAGAAAAAGATTTGGTTGTTTCAAAATCCTTCTATCAAGTCATCAAACTTGCGGATGATGACAAACTCATTTCCGCCGAACATGAAATCAAAGGAAAGACAATTGTCATGATGAGCAAATTTGGAAATTGTGTCAACTTTGAAAAGAGCGAAGTTCCTGTTCAAGGGCGTGTTTCAGGGGGAGTGAAGGGAATTAACTTGGAGGCAAAGGATTGTGTTGTCTTTGCTGGGCAAAATGTTGCTGAAAGTTATTTTGTCATCACAAATAATGGATACGTGAAACGTCTTGCTTCTCTTCAAATTCCAATTTCGGCAAGATATCGCAAAGGGGTGAAATACATCAACTTTGCCGGTTCTGGAAAGAATGTTTCTTTTGTTGGAACGGGTGAAAAGGCGGTTGTTGACCATGGCGTCAAATTTGCTGTTTTGGAAGTTTCCAAACACAAAATTTCGTCCGATCGACTTGCGACTGGGACAGAAGAAATCAAGAAGAAATTTCTTGGTGCATACAACTTGATTGATTAAAAAATTGATTAAAAAAACTCGGTTGATGTCGAGTTTTTTTGTTGAATTAAAATTTGCCAATTGATTTCAAAAAGTCAATTGCTTTTTGAAAACCTTGATTTGCTGCCTTTTTGAACCATTCAATTGCTTCGGCTTGGTCTTTTGGAACGCCATTTCCATAGTAATAAATGTTTGCAAGATTATATTGAGCGATGTCATAACCCTGATTTGCGGATTTTTTGAACCATTCGATTGCCGTTTTTACGTCTTTCGCTGTGCCGTTACCAGAGAAGTAAGCAAAAGCAAGAAAACCTTGGGCTTTTGCGTGTTCTTGTTCAGCAGACTTTTTTAACCACTCAACTGCTTTTACATAGTCTTGTGAGATGCCGTCACCATAATAGTATGCGTTTCCCAAACAGAATTGGGCGCTTGCGTTTCCTTGTTCAGCAGACTTTTTGAACCATTCAACTGCTTTTGTGTGGTCTTTTGGAACGCCGTTGCCAACGTAGTATGAATTTCCCAAATTCAATTGGGCATTTGCATTTCCCTTTTCAGCGGACTTTTTGAACCACTCATTTGCTTTTGTGTAATTTTGTGGAACACCCTTGCCTCGATAGTAGGCGAGTCCAAGAGTGTTTTGAGCATCAAGATCTCCATTTTTTGCAGCTTTTTCAAACCATTCAATTGCTTTTGCATAGTCCTGTGGAAAACCTTCTTTGCCGTTGTAATAATAAGATCCGAGAATATATTGAGATGTTGGGTCTCCTTTTTTTGCAGAAGTTTTCAGATATTCAAGGTCATCTGTCTTGTTTTGTTGAAAAATTGATCTGCTTGCATATTTAAGATTTACTTTGGCCCTTTCATGTCCTTGATCAGCCGCTTTTTTGAACCACTCAATCGCTTTGTCATAGTCTGCTGTAACGCCTTCGCCTTTATAATATGCATTTCCCAGATTGAATTGGGCATCAGCATCTCCTTGTTCGGCGGCTTTTCTGTACCACTCATTTGCTTTGGAGAAGTCTTTCGCGACGCCTTCGCCAAAACGATATGCATTTCCAAGGTTAAATTGAGCGAATTTATGTCCTTGTTCGGCGGCTTTTCTGTACCACTCATTTGCTTTGAAGAAATCTTTCTCAACACCTCTGCTAAAATAATATGCATTTCCCAAACATAATTGGGCATCAGCATGTCCTTGCTCGGCAGCTTTCTTGTACCATTCATTTGCTTTGACAAAGTCTTTCTCAAAGCCTTTACCAAAATTGTAAGCATTTCCCAGAGCAAATTGAGCGTCAGCATCTCCTTGCTCGGCGGCTTTTCTGAACCATTCATTTGCTTTGGAGAAATCTTTCTCAACACCTCTGCCCGCAAAATATGAATTTCCAAGGTTGAATTGGGCATCAGCATGTCCTTGCTCGGCAGCTTTCTTGTACCATTCATTTGCTTTGATATAGTCCTGTGCAATTCCTTTGCCATCATTATAAGAATTTCCAAGGTTAAATTGGGCGCTGGCATATCCCTGTTCGGCTGACTTTCTGTACCATTCATTTGCTTTTGCGAGGTCTTTTTCAACGCCTTCGCCGTAATAATATGCATTTCCGAGACTAAATTGAGCCTTGGCATGTCCCTGTTCGGCAGCTTTTCTGTACCATTCATTTGCTTTAACAAAGTCTTTTTCAACACCTTCGCCAAAACAGTATGCATTTGCAAGGTTAAATTGAGCTTTGGTATCTCCTTGCTCGGCGGCTTTTCTGTACCATTCATTTGCTTTTACGAAGTCTTTTTCAACACCTTCGCCTTTATAATATGCATTTCCCAGATTGAATTGGGCATCAGCATCTCCTTGTTCGGCGGCTTTTCTGTACCACTCATTTGCCTTTTCGAAGTCTTTTTCAACACCTTCGCCAAAGTAGTATGCATTTCCAAGGTTAAATTGAGCGTTAACATGTCCTTGCTCGGCAGACTTTCTGTACCACTTATTTGCCTTTTCGAAGTCTTTCTCAACACCTTCGCCAAAATAGTATGCATTTCCAAGGTTGAATTGCGCACCAGCATGTCCTTGTTCGGCGGACTTTCTGAACCATTCGTTTGCCTTTGATAAGTCTTTTTCAATGCCTTCGCCAAAATAGTATGCATGTCCAAGGTTAAATTGAGCACCAGCATGTCCTTGTTCGGCAGACTTTCTGTACCACTCATTTGCCTTTACTAAGTCTTTTTCAACGCCTTCGCCTAAATAGTATGCATTTCCAAGGTTGAATTGAGCGCCAGCATGTCCTTGCTCGGCGGCTTTTCTGAACCATTCACTTGCTTTTGCGAAGTCTTTCTCAATGCCTTCGCCAAAATAGTATGCATTCCCAAGGTTGAATTGAGCCTTGATATTTCCTTGCTCGGCAGACTTTCTGAACCAGTCATTTGCTTTTGCGAGGTCTTTTTCAACGCCTTCGCCATAGTAATATAAAAATCCAAGAGAGTTTTGAGCGCCAGCATGTCCCTGTTCGGCGGCTTTTCTGTAACACTCACTTGCCTTTTCATAGTCTTGTTCTGTTCCGATTCCGTAGGTGTAACAAAATCCAAGATTTTCCATGTTGTCAAGCGATTTGTCCTTGTTTTCGGTGAAATATTTAAACAACTTTTTGCGACTGATCTTTCCTTCATCCAATGTGTATTCATTTATCTTCATTTCTGAATAAGGGACGCTCTTTTCTCGTGCTTTAAGAAATTCTTCAAGTGTGTTGATTTCGATCATATCCATTCTCCTTTTTTGTTATCTTTATAATATCATTAAATTTGAAGTTTTGCAAATATATTTCCCCTTTTTCCGCCTATTTTGAATTGACTGTCGAATTGAGTTGCATTTTTTCTTGCTTTATGATAAACTCAGGTCAGTTGATAAATGTTGATTTTGATTGGATTAAAAATTCGAATGAAATTGATTTTGTCCAAAACAAAGGAAAGAAAAAATGAATGTTGTTATTAAAATTTGTGAAATAATCGGAATTATTTTGTCCGTTTGCATGAGCTATAAAGTTGTTCTTGTCATCATTGGGTTGTGCAAGGTCAAGCATTTCAAAAAGACGGATGTCAAACATAAATATGCAATCTTGATTTGCGCAAGAAATGAACGAAATGTCATTGGAAATTTGCTTGAAAGCATTCACAATCAGGACTATCCTTTGGACAAAATCGACATCATCGTTTGCCCAAACAATTGCACAGATGACACTGCAGATGTTGTGCGCGAGTTTGCAAAAAATAATACGGACATCAAAGTTCACATCTTTGAAAGAGAATGTAAAGAAGAAAGAACCAAGGGGTATGCTTTGAAATATCTCTTTGAGCAAATTAAAGAAAAATTTCCAAACGGAATTGAAGAATATGAGGCGTATTTTGTTTTTGATGCAGACAATGTTCTGAACAAAGACTATGTCACGCGAATGAACGAAGGTTTTGACGCCGGAAACAAAATTTTGACGTCATTTCGAAACTCCAAAAATATGCACCAAAATTGGATTTCTTTTGGATATGGCATGCACTGGATGAGCACTTCTTTGAACGAAAATCGCGCAAAGGCAAATCTTGACCTTTCTTGCAGAATTCAGGGGACAGGCTTCATGTTTGCAAACGAAATTGTGAAAGACGGCTGGAAATGGGTGACTCTCACTGAAGACAGAAGTTTCTGCACCGAAGCGGTGGTGAATAACTACAAAATTTCATATGTTGAAGACGCAGTTTTCTATGATGAACAACCTTACAAATTGAAAGTGGCTCTTCGTCAGAGATTGAGATGGAGCAAAGGTCACTTGCAATCTTCTGTCGAAAATTGCCCGAAACTTTTGGCAAATATGTTCAAAAAAGACAAAAAGTTTTTCATGCAATATGATTTCTTTTGGGTGAATTTCCCAGATTCCATCGAGTCCGGATTTAGAACGCTTTTGAAAAGAATTATGCAAATCATCATCGCATGTTTGGCGTGTGATTTTGCAAGGGGATACACCTTCTTTTATACATATTTCTTGACGCTTCTGACCAGTTGGGGGGGGAGCTTGCTTCTCGCTCTCTTGGTGCTTATTGTCTATCGCAAACAAATTTTTGCGCTGGAAAAACCAAACTTCTGGAAGGGACTGTTTAATTTTGTTATGTTCCCAATGTTCTATAAAATCGGAAAGTGGACATCATACGTTGCACTCTTCAAAAAAGTCGAATGGAAACCAATCCCACACGACCAAGTCGTCGATGTGAAATTGCTTGATACACAAGAAACAATCAACACTTCTGAAGAGTAAGAATTTTTCAAATTGATTTGGTGTGTGATTTTATTTGCGCTTCAATGACAAATATTGTCTTATCCCTTCTTTGTGATATGGCAAAGGCAAAAGTTTCTCAACTTCATCAATCGGAATCCATATGGGTTCATGACCTTGCTCGGTGGGAGAAATTGCTTGTTCGGACAGTTTTACCACATAGAAATTTGCAAGCGACTCCATTGGCCACTGTTCACCTGCGAGCCAAAAACAATCAACAACACATAACTTTTCAATGTTTTCAACAGAATAACCGCTTTCTTCAAGAAATTCACGCTTCAAACAATCCGCGTGGGTTTCTTCTTTTTCTATTCCGCCACCAACCATGGCTATTTCATTTTTGTTTGTCTTTTTGGTCAACAAAATTTGACCATTTCTTTCACAAATTCCAAAACATGTTTCCCTGAAATCATATTTCTTGTCAATAAACTTTTTCCCTAAAATAATTGTTTTCATATTTTTCTCTCATTGCAAGTTTAACATATTTCGATTTTTTGTTGCAATAAATTTGTGAATGTTTTGGAGAAAGGGGATAGGACTTTTTGCAAAAATTTGACAGCAGTTGCACCCAAAATTGACAGGAAATGTTTTTTGCAGTCAAAGTTAGTCCAAAATTTTTGAAAAAGAAAAGCCCTTGAATTGCCTAAATATAAGGCTTTTCAAGGGTTTAATGAATGGAGCTTACGACGAGATTCGAACTCGTGACCTCAGCCTTACCAAGGCTGTCCGCTACCTGCTGCGCCACGTAAGCATATGTTTTTTGTGGATGTTTGGATTTTGGGAGTGTGGAAATGTGAAATCCTTTTATAAAATAGCACATAAAAGTGTGAAAAGTCAACTGTTGAAACATATTTTGTGCAACATTTTTATTTTTGCGGGAAGAAGATGAAAAAGTGGTCAACATTTTTCGTTGTGAAGCAAATTGGGACTTGATATTTGACGAAGAATGTGTTATCATAAGATATATAGCGGGGGAATTATGGCAAAAAGTACATTTAGATATGATGATGTTGACGGAATGAAGAAAATTTTAAATTCTGACGGCAGTGTGGCAGGTATTGTGAGAGATGGTGAAAAAAATAAACTTTTTGCTGTTATTGCAATGTGTGGACATTGTGGAAGTGGATATGCTGTGCCAATTGTTTTTCACATTCAGGCAAAAGATATGGAAAGTGCAGTTGCTCTTGTTCAAGAAATGCCAAGAGTAAAGAAAGGCTCAAAGGATGTGATTTTGGGAGCAAAAGAAGTGTCGGAAGCGGAATATTGGCTGATTAAGCACCTGAACGACATTGACCCATATATGAACAACGAACCATATGACAATGCAGAGAAAAGACGTATTGTGATGAGAACCACGCTCACTTCAAAGTTTGTTCTTAAAGAAGATGAATGTTTTGAATTGGCGGAGAAAAATAACATTGAATTAAGATTTGCTGATTCATTTTTGGACAGAAGAAGTGTGTTACAGAGATATTTTGCACCACAACTTCAGGGGTCGGATGTTGTTTTTTCAAGATCGGTCGAAATGTCAAAACTTCTTAAAGAATATTATGAAGAAAATGTTACATATTTGGTAGAGAGTTTGAAAGACGAAAAAGGGAATGTGAGAAACATCGGCGGAACTGCTCTTTCAAACAGTTTATCAGGGCTTTTGAGTGACTATTTGAAGGTTTTTGGACCTGACAACAAATTGGGATTGGGTTTGAAACAATCAAAATCAACACCTGACAAATTTTATTTCACTCGCAATGGAGAATTGTTGCAATACAGAATCAACAAGGAAATATGCAATCCAAGAATCAATTCAGAAGTTTATGAAAAAATCAAAACTTGCAAAAATATTTTCCCTAATGAAGGAAACAGAATTTTTGAGTCCATTGATGAAGTTGTTGAAGGTCTGAAAAAAATTGTTGAAAACGAGAAAGATAAGGGCGAAAAATTGGGAAGACTTATGGATATATACAAACTTTACAAAGAAACTGGGATGCTTGACAATCTTTCCAAAAAAGAAGTTTTCAAATTGATGGAAAAAGAAACTCTTACTGATTATTACAAAAACGGAAGTGTTGCAAAAGTTCCATCAAGAGCCGAAAAATTTAATCAAAAATATGAAAAACAAAAATCGCTTTAAGCGATTTTTTTTTGTGCATTTTTTCGATTTTTTTTGCAAAAAATTTGATTTTTTGTTTCTTTTATGCGAACAAATTTTTAATTTGATTTTCTTGATAAATTTTGCGTTTTTTTATTTGTTTTCAAAATAATCATCTTGAAAATTGTGAGAAATGCCATTTTTGTCCTTATACTCAATTATTGTTGAAAGATTCACATTTTCAACACTTTTGAATATGTTGCCTTCAATTTGCTTTGAATTAAAACTTTTTATCAGGGATTTGACATATTTTCGTTTTGAATTATTTTCAATTTCGCATTGCTTGGTGAATTTGCATGCACATTGCAAAAATTTGAGATTGTGATAGTCCCGCCATGCGATGATGTCTTTTTCGCGGATTAAATACATTGGGCGGATGAGTTCCATTCCTTCAAAATTTGTGCTGTGGAGTTTTGGCATCATTGTTTGGATTTGTCCACCAAAAAGCATACCCATCAAAATTGTTTCGATGACATCATCAAAGTGATGTCCAAGCGCAATTTTGTTGCAACCAAGTTCTTTTGCTTTGCTGTAAAGATGACCTCTTCGCATGCGAGCACAGAGATAACATGGTGATTTTTCAACATTCAACACACTGTCAAAAATTGTGGATTCGAAAATTTCAATTGGAATATTCATCATTTTTGCATTATTTTCGATGTTTTTGCGGTTTTCTGGGCTGTAACCTGGGTCCATGACAAGAAAAACAAGTTCAAACGGATATTTTTTGTGGCGGGTGAGTTCTTGGAAAAGTTTTGCCATCAACATGCTGTCTTTTCCACCAGAAATGCACACCGCAATTTTGTCGTTCGGCTGGATGAGATTGTATGTGCTTATTGCTTTTGTGAATTTGCTGAAAATATCTTTGTGAAATTTTTTACGCAAACTTATTTCAACTTTTTCGGCAAACGTCATTTCCTGTTCATCTTTTTTCATTATTTTTTCTCCATTTTCAAAGACATTATAGCACAAAACTTTGAGAAAAGAAATGAATTTGTGTAATCAAAAAATTTTGTCGTCTAAAAAAACAAAAACCGAAGAAAATCCTCGGTTTTTTCGTGTTTTTATCATGATTTTGAATGAAAATTTGTGTTTTTGACAATATTTTCCTTTCAAAAGTCTGTCACAGTTTGTTTTCTTTTCAATCTGTCATTGTCAAATTGTTGGGGTGAAATTTTGACCGGTTGCTGTTGGATATATTGGCAGGTCGGAAAGTCCCGGGCAGGCTTGTGTTGGAACAGTTTGACATGGTGGCAGGGTTGGGTAGCCATATGATGGAACAAGCACATCAACAACGCTTGTGACTCTGACAATAATTTGAATGCATCCTGTCACTGTGAAAATGTCAGGGGATGTGAATGTTCCAATTCGACTGCTGAACACTCCGCGTGCTGTGATGTCAACTGGTGTGAGAGCAGGTTGTGGAACAAACAAAAGAACGGATTTGTTGACCGTGACGGTTGTTGCCGCTGTTCCGATTGTTCCGTTTGCATCACGGTATGTAACCGTAACTGGAATTGTGAGCGTGAAACTCACATTGGCATAGTTTGGGCAGGTGTCCAATCTGTCAACTACCAAATTTGAGATGGTTTGAGTTGAGGATGTCGTGTTTTCTGCGGAGATGTAGGTGAGTGGCAATACAGGGTTTTCTGGATTAAATCCACTGACCTGCAAAACGACTCCGCTTTCTGTTGTTGTGCATACGCAGGCATCAAACACTTTGGTGGTTTCAATCAAAATTTTTTCGCAAATTCCATTGTTTGGGTTTCCATTGATTGGACCCGGTTTGTTTTGGTTTGTATTATTGATGTAAAAAGACATTTTTAACCTCCTTAAAGTCCATACAGTATCATAATATGCTTGGAGTGACAAATTTGGACACAAAAAAAAGCCGAAATTTGCTTCGACTTTGTTTTTTTTCGTTGAAATTGCAAGCGATTAAAGTTTTTTGATGACCATGATGTTGCTTCCGCTTTTTCCTGCGTGAGTTCCGCTCACAAGCACAACCTTTTCGCCTTTTTTAACAAGTCCAGTTGAGATTGCTCTTTCAAGCGAACTTTTGTTGATTGTTTCCATGTCGTGATAGACTGGTTCAAGGACTGGGAAGACTCCATACAAAATTGACATTTGATTGAAGACTTTTTTGTTTGGCGTGCAAGCAATGATTGGAACGTCTGGGCGGAAGCGCGAAATGTTTTCGGCACTCTTTCCGCTTTTTGTGACAACAACAATCGCTTTGACATCTTTTGTTTTTGAAAGAGCATATGTTGCATATCCCAAACTTTTGCTTGTGCTGTGAGTTTTGATTGGTGAAGCGAGTTTTTGAAAATAGTTTTCCGATTCTTTTGCAATTCTTTTCATTGTTGCAATTGTTTCAACAGGATGCATGCCGGATGCGGTTTCGCCGGAAAGCATAATGTTTGTTGAACCATCAAAAATTGCGTTTGCGACATCCGAAATTTCAGCACGTGTTGGACGGGATGAAGAAATCATGCTTTCAAGCATCTGGGTGGCGGTGATGACAAGTTTTCCTTCTTCGTTACATCTTCGGATGAACTCTTTTTGAAGGACAGGAATTCTTACAAAATCAATTTCAACTCCCAAATCTCCGCGGGCGACCATGATGCCGTCTGATGCTTTGAGAATTTTTTCAAAATTTTCAACACCTTCTTCACTTTCAATTTTTGAGATGATTTTTGTTTTGAAATCAATTTCGTTGAGATAATTTTTTACTTGATTGACGTCATCACTTGAATTTACAAATGAAATTGCAAGAAAATCTGCTTCCATTTCTTTTGCAAAAAGAATGTCAGATTTGTCAATTTCGCTCAAATATGGCAGTTCAGTTTTGATGCCTGGCAAATTTATGCTTTTGTGATTTGAAAGTATGCCACCATGCACAACTGTGCACTTGATGTCTTTTGCTGTGCATTTTTGGACACAAAATTCAAGTTGACCATCATT
>CAYOEW010000026.1:0-11784 GCA_964403245.1 uncultured Lachnospiraceae bacterium | reverse complement strand
ACCCTCCTCTGGAGTTTTGGAGACTCTCATTCTACCGATGAACTACACCCCTATGAAACTGCATTTATTTTACAATAAAAAAAATTTTTTGTCAATGATTTAAAGAAATTAAACAAAAAAACATACAAACAAAATAAAAAAGACACCAAAGTGTCTTGTTTTATTCTTCGCTTGTGCTGTTTGTCAAACTTATTTTCCCGCGCGAGATGATTGGTGAAACAATCAACCAAATCGCTGCAAGCATGATAAGGACATAAATTGCAATCGCCCAACCATTGCGATATCCCATACAAATCCATGTGACAAGGTCAAAATTAAAAATTCCAACAAGTCCCCAGTTAAGCGCACCCACAAGGGTGAGAACGTAGGCAATCCAGTTTGCAATAATCATAACTCCTCCTTGTGATATATTTTGGCTGATTATTTCGCTTTTATGCCTTAAATATATTCAATTGTGTTTTTATCTCTCCAATTTTTGTCGACCTTGACAAACAATTTGATTGTGCATTTCTTTTCGGTAAAGTCTTGAAGATATTTTCTTGCAATAATTCCAATTTCCTTCAAATTACTTCCACCACGACCGATGATAATCCCTTTGTGTTGGTCTTTTTCGCAAATAATTTCAAGTTCTGCCAAGATGTTATCATCTTTTTCGACAAATTTCGACACGACAACCGCCGAGCCATGCGGGATTTCGTTGTCAAATTTTTCAAGCAAAACCCCTCTAACCTTTTCGGTGAGCAAAAATTTGATGCTTCTGTCGGTGTAAAGGTCTTCATCAAAAAGCGGTTCACTTTCAGGCAAAAGTTTGACAATTTTGTCCAAAAGAACATTTGTTCCTTCGCCTGTTTTAACTGAAATTTGAACTGCATTTTCACAAATTTCTTTTTGCTTTTTGTCAATTTTTGTCTGCACAAGAATGATATTCTCGCACTTTGATTTGAGACTTTCAAGATATTCAATTTCTTCCTGTTCAAGCCCAACCGCGCCGTCAAACAAATAGAGTGCAACATCCGCCGAAGCAATGGCACTGCGAACATTTTTCATCATCATACGGTCAAGATTGTTTTTGCTGTGATGAACTCCCGGAGTGTCAACAAACACAATCTGGCAATTTTCGTCCGTTCTTATTCCCAAAATGGAATTTCGTGTTGTTTGTCTTCGATGAGAAACAACTGCGACTTCTTCACCGACAAAAAAATTTACAAGACTGCTTTTCCCTGCGTTTGGCTTTCCCAAAACTGCAACATATCCGCATCTCATCTTTTCACCCCGCAAGACTGCAAGATTTTTTCTGCGGTTTGAGTCATAAGTTTTTCATCATCCGGCTGAATATGGTCATATCCAAGAAGGTGCAACAACCCATGAAGTGCCAAAAAGCAAATTTCACGCTGTTTGCTGTGACCAAACTCCTTCGCCTGCGCATATGCAACATCCTTGCAAATGACAACATCCCCAACAAAAAGTTTTCCGTCAAACATTTCGCTTTCAAAATCGGAAAGTTTCTGGCTGACAGATTTGTTGAGATTTGGGAAGGACAAAACATCGGTTACGCGGTCAATTTGCCTGAAATTGTTGTTTAATTGTCTGATTTCGCCTTGGGACACAAAATTGATTGACACAACGGTATTTTGACAATTTTCGCCCAAAATTTCGCCTGCTTTTTCAAAAATTCTTTTAATTTTTCTTTTGTATGGAAAGATTTTTCCGTCAATTTGCATTTAAAACTCCTATTTCTTCCTGTGTTACAACACAAAAGTTTACAATTGTCACGCCGGACAGATGCCTTATTGTGTGGAACTCTTCTTTTATTGTATCACAATTTTCACATTTTTCCAACGCTTTTTCTTTTGCTTTTGAAACATATTCATCTGCGACATCTTCAAAATTGGAAATAATGACATTTTCTTCAAGTTCAAAGAAGGTGGTTTTTCTCATTTTAAACGGAAGAATAAGATTTTTTGACAGGTCGACATCTTCAAATTCAGACTCAAACATTTTGAAATTATTTTCTTCAGCAAATGAATAAATTTTCAGCCCAAAAAGAGAAATTTCACTGCTCTGACTCGTCCGTCCCGTGCGTTTGATTTCGACAAATTTTTCATAGTGGTCAACGCTCGCCTCGTTATACACATCCGCCTCAATTTTCGCCCGTGCTTCGACCTGTCTGACCTGTCCTGACGCGTCAACGACATACGGATTGACGAGCACATCGCCTTCCTTTACAAAATCACCAACTTTGACAGCAAGTGTTCCAGAAACAAGTTCAATTTTTGTGATTTTTCCATTTTTTTTGGCAACAATCGGCTCAAAATTTCCCTGCATTTCGCTTGGAGAAACCTTTTCTTTGATGTTGATAATCAAAGTTTGCCCACGCACAACACACGAGGCAAAACTCACTTTTTCAAAGTTGTCCAACACTGCCTTTTCGACCAGTTTTGTGTCAATTTTATGTTTATTATTTGAAAAATTTTCTTTAACGAAACACACAATTTCGTTTTTTGACAAATTTTCCGTTCCACCCACTTCAAAGCGCCACACAAACTGACTTTGAATCACAAAGAAAAGGAAAAACAGCACAAGCGCGCATATCATTCCAACTGACGATGAAAGATGTTCAAGTTTCGACAGAAGTCCAAAGTTTTTGATTTGCTTTATTTCAACATTTTGCTCTTTCAAAAACTTTTCAACCTTTCCACATGCAAAAAAAGAGCATTTGAATGAAAAATCCGTTTTGCTTATCCGACAAACATCCGAAAGTGGTGTGATTTTTGCAAGACCATTCAAAAGTTTTTCTTGATTAAGCGAATGAACAAAAAATTGGCTTTGTTGTCTTAAAATCATCAAAGTTGTTCCACCTTTTTGATTTTTCCAGAAATTTTGATTGTATTTTCATTCAATTCCGCCAAAATCATATCATCACCCTCGACCAAAAATGCTCCACCTTTAACTTTGAAAGAAATGGACTGACGAGAGAGTGTAAGAAGACCCAGATGACCTTCGACATACAAAATCACGCCAGAGATATTGACGATATTAAACCCGTCAATTTGGGTTTTCAAGTTAGATTTGATTTCATTAAAAAAATTAAACATCACGCCACCTGATATAACATATGACGCAAAAAATTTCAAAAGAAGAGAAAAAGAAAAAAGATTGAGCAAATGTCAATCTTCATCATCAACTTGTGCCAAGATAAGTTTTCTTGTGTTTTCAGGCAAGCCTTCGGTCATTTTCATGACTTCTTCGCGAGATTTTCCTTTGATTGAGTCAAAGTCGAAGTTCATGAGTGCTTCAAGTTCAGCGTCCTCATCGCCGTCATCATAGAATTCATCATCGTCAGCGCCTTCCAAGGATTCTTCCAAGAATTTTTCATATTCAGCAAAGCCCCTGTTGATTTCTTCGCGTGAATCACCGGGTCTTATCATTTCTTCTTCAGGTTTTTCTTCAAGTTCATCAAGAGAAAACTCTTCCAATGCATCTTCACTGGGTGCTACGGAAGAAGTTTCTTTTGAAAGGTCAAGTTTTGGCAACTTTTCGAAATCTTCTTTTTCACGTTGAGCACGGAACTCATCAACTCTCTTTTTTTCGGATTTTAAGGCCATAACGAAAGCGACAATCATGAGAGAGGCGACCAAAACGATTGCGCACACATAGATTGCAATATACATACTCACCTCCAATCAAAGTTCGTCTTGGGAATACACCCCGAGCAAGCCGATGGCAACTTTGAAGTTATAGTTCACGCCGACTGCGGATTTATCTTTGACGATATCGAAGAAAACTTCCAAATAGTCGCACCCGTCATCTCCTGCGAACATTTCCGGTTTCAGAGTGACATAGTGTCCATATGAAGAGGAAGGTTCAAGTTGGAAATAATCTCTTGCGCGGTTGTTTTGCCCGCCGTCGATAAGTTTTCGATATCCGCCATCAATTGCCTGACCGTCAACTTCCGGATTGATTGCGTCATTGCCAATATGTTTATTGAAAGTGGTTTTGAATGAGAAATCGCTTGGCGTTGCGATTTGATATTGGTCTTGTTCTTTTTCGCTGTAACCGATATAGCAGGAATTATCTCCAAACACGCCGTCCGAATTTTTGCCTTTTTTGATTGTGAGAGGGGTTTGAGTTTGAGCGGTGACAGTGTATCCCCCACTCGACTTGCTGTAATATCTCACCCCGACATTGATTTTGAGTTCATCGAGCATGGTTTTGCCTTCGACTTCGGTGTCATATTCAAATCCGAGCCAAATGTCATGAATAAACTTCAAATCTGAAGCAGTTGACACCTGTTCTTCAAGTGGATAGAGCACAAAACTCTGATATTCTGCTGCAGGGCAATAATAGAACATATATTCGTTGTCATCGTCGTTTTTGCCGTCCGGAGTGGTGTAGTTCAAGAAGAAGTTGTCGGCTGAATAGTCAATGATTTGTGAAACAGGATAGCTGTCATCAAGATTCAAAACTGAGCCATCTTCTTTCAAACCGATTGGGGCTTGTGTGCAGGCATATTCAATGATGTTTTCGATGATTTTGTCATAATTTCGATTGAAAGTCAAACTTGTGTCTTGATTTTTTGTGTCGTTAATTTCCTGATTTGTCGTTGCGTCTTGCACCTTGTTGACAAACTCAACTTCAAAGACATTCGAACTCTGCTGTCCGATGACATAATCTCTTACAAAATCAGCAATCTGCTCTTTGTTTTTCTCTGTGATTCCGACAAAGTTTCCGGCTTCGTTATATCTTTCCTTCACTTTTTGCAAAGCGTTTTTGACAGACATACTCTGACCGCCATAGTTAACCAAAATGTCACTCACCATGCCGTCATTTGCAAATTGGATGTTGAAATTGAAATATTGTGCATCGTTCTCAACATCAAATCCCAAAACAAACAAATATGTCACATATTCAAGGGCATCTTGATAGTGATTTATCAAACCTTCAACAGCCGTTCCGCTTTCATCAGTGCCATATGCCGGAGAATACCAATATTTTTTGTAGAACTCCCCTTCTGCCTTCTGCACAGTGGTGTCCACACCGCCGTTGCTGTCATATGCGGAGAGATAGTTTGGGATATAACCTTTTTTATTTTCATACAAAACTGTCCAGTCTTGATATCTTAATCCTGAAATATCAATTTCATATGAACTGTCATTTTTCGTGATTGAAGTTCCAAAAATATCGTTATTTTCAAAGAAAATCTTTTTTCCTTCTGCTTCAGCTGAAATTTTCCAGTTCCAGTCATCTTCAAAATCCAAAACAACTGTTTGTGAAACAATTTCTTCATCCGAATCTCTCACAGTTTTCACTTGCGAAATTGTGTATCGAATTGAGTCATAGAGATAAAATTTGTTTTCTTCCTTCGAAAAATTTCCATATGTTTCTTGACCGGAAACGCTTTCCAAATCCGAAATAAATTCGGAAACATTTCTTCCAGAAAAGTTATTATAAACGTCATAAAGACCTCTCAAAATTTCTCTTGAGAAAAGATTAAAGAAATTCTCGGAAAAATCGCCTGTTGCTTCGTCAAAAGAAAAGTCCGCAGGACGCGACAAAACCTTCGCTCCGTCAAGTGACTGCGTCTTGATTCCGCCGTCTTCACCAAGACCACCAAACTCACATCCCGCGCAGAGCAAAAACAAACAACAAAGAATAAATGATAAAAATCTAAACTTTTTCTGTCTTTTCATGTCATTATGATAACACAAAAAAATAAAAAAAACAAGAATTTCATATAAATACACTTCTTTTTTTTGTTTCAATTTACTTTTTTTTGTCGAATTTTTTGAAAAGTATTGAAAAATTAAAAAATTTATGCTATCATAAAGCAAAATATGGGGGATAAATTATGAAAAAATCAAAGAAAATTCTTATTTTGGGGACAATGGTTGCAAGCATTTTCTCTTTTGCTGGTTGCTCAACCAACCCTTCAACAAACGTTTCTTCACCAACAACTTCTCAAGTTGAACCAAATCCAAGCACCGGAACAGGCTCATCTTCATCAATTGTTGTTGAAATTCCAACTGAAAAAGTCGACAAACTTGTGTCTTCTTTAAACAAAAATTTCACAGTAAATGGCAACGTCAACGGACTTGACGTGACGATCAAATATGCCGATGACAAGGCATATTATGAGAGTTCAAGCGGAACAAAAGCATACTCATCAATTGAAGATGAAACTCTTTATCAATACTCTCTCAACGAAGAAGAATGGCATAAAAATTTTGCACAAGAAAACGGCTGGAATGTAAATTCTTACAGCGACATCACAAACGCTCTTTCGTCTGCAAATTGGACTTCATATGACAGCAAAACAAACACTTTTGCAAGCGCTGATTCATCCCTCAAAATCGGCGAAAATCAAGCAACTTACACATTCGGAAACGACTTTTTCACGCTTTCTGACATTGGTTCAACAGAAGTTGCTTTGCCAACAAACTTTTTTGACCAAACACAACAACTCTACACCCTTGACGAAAACGGCAACTATTCTTTCAACGTTGTTGCAATCAAAGACTGCTTGACAGACTGGTTCAAAGGAAACAATCAATGGGGGGAAGATGCTGCAACTTATATGTTGAATCCAACTGAAAATGATCCAAGAAGTTTTGAAAAAATTGTATATGTTGACATCACAAATGAAAAGTGCGAAATTGGGACAATTACGTCTGAGACCAGAAAACCCCGATTTCGCCCTTTTTATTTTAATGAATTTGGAAAAGCTTTTACTGAAAACAAAATGAAAACAATTGGAGATTTTAAGAAATATATAAATTCAATCACGTGGAGAAAATTTAGTTATGATGTGGATATTGACATCGACACAGAAGTTTCAAAGGAAGATTTTGACACGATGTTGACAAATGTTTTTGACCGTCTTGAAAAAGTTGGGGTTCAACATGCAAGTACTAACGCAACAATTAATGATGAAGGAACACCAGTTAAAGGGTTAAAGATTGAAAATGTTTTGTATGGATTTGTTTCTCCAATTAGTGATGAATATCCTGCATATATGATTGGATATGGAAGATATAGAGATTTTTATTATTTAGTTAAAAATGAAAATGATTGCAGTTGGAAAAAAACTGAAGTTTTTATGAAAGGAAGCACATATGGCAATGATTATTTTCTTCTTCAAAATCGTGAAAACAAATTTGCAGTTTCTGCTGATACTTTAATTAGTAGCATGGATAAAAATAACACGGATTGTTATGAGATAACGAATGTTCAAGAAAATAGCAAGGAAATGTAAAAGCATAAATTTTTTAATTTTTCAATACTTTTCAAAAAATTCGACAAAAAAAGTAAAAAAACACTCAAAAACAACAGTTTTTCAAACCCGTTTTTAATCTCAAATAACTTGTAACAAATAAAAAAATCTGTGACCCCCGCCACAGATTTTTTAAACACCCACCTTCGCCCCATCAAGTGATTGTGTCAAAATTGAGCCGTCTTCACCAAGACCGCCAAACTCACATTTCACTTCGCATAAAATAAAACAGATATTGTTGTGCATAGCCAGACAGATTTCCAAATTCAGAAGTCAAATTTTTCCTTATCTTTTCGCGATTTTCTTCATGAGCATAAAATTTTGCATACATCTTCACAATCCATGTATCAACCGGAAAAACATCTCCCCTGCCATATCCAAACAAAAGCACGCAGTCCGCCACCTTTGGCCCGACACCAGCAAGTTCAATCAACTTATTTCGCAAAATTGGCGTTGGAAATTTTTGAAAGTCTTTGAGTGTTTTTTCATCAATTTGTCGAACAACCTGAAAGAGATATTTTGCCCGATATCCACACCCAATTTCCACAAAAAAATCTTCGTCCACACTCAAAAGTTTTTCATGAGTCGGAAACGCAAAAAATCCGTCCTTTTCCTTTCCCAATCTCTCACGCAAACGGTTGAGAATAAGTTGAATTCTTTTGATATTGTTGTTTGCGGAAATAATGAACGAAATGAGCGTTTCAAAAAGATTTTGTTTCAAAATTCTTATCCCCGCCCCAAACTCAATCGGCTTTTTCAAAATTTCATGCGAAGAAAGTTGTTTCTTCAAAACGGAATAATCCGTCTTCAAATCAAAAAAATTTTCAAAATATTTCGCATCATCTGACACAATCAAAAAGCCATCTTTTTCTTCAAAAATTTGAGCCGATTTGTCAAGCGAAAGAACAAGATATCCTCTTTCATTTTTTGTGTATGAAAAAATTTGCCCACACTCCAAAATGTGCTGTGGATTGAAATCATCTTTCCCAAAAATTTTTATGTTTTGCCCTTCAATTTTATATTTCATAAAAACAGCCTTTTTTATTGTTTATTTTTAAAAAAATTGCATTTTTTCGGTGTTTTTTGCATTTTTTTTGTTATTTTTTAAAAAAAATTATTTAATTTTTATTGTTAAAAACTCATTTTTATTTCTAAAATTTTATGTCGTTTTTTGTCGAAATTTAATTGATAATTAAATTATTTTTTCTCAAAAAAAACAACCCGTTTTTCACAAAAAAACTTAACAAAAAAGAGCCACTAAAAGCCCTTTTTCTTAAAATTTATTCAGCAATAACTGAAACGATTTTTTTGCCATTGCTCTTTCCAAATGCAACCTTGCCATCTGCAAGTGCAAAAAGTGTATAGTCTCTTCCAAGCCCAACATTTGCACCAGGATAGATTTCTGTTCCGCGTTGTCTTACGATGATTGAACCTGCTGTCACAAATTCTCCTGCATACGCTTTGACACCAAGACGCTTGCTTTGTGAATCTCTTCCGTTTTTGGTTGAGCCACCACCTTTCTTATGAGCAAAAAGTTGTATGTTAATAAACATCTTCTCTTACCTCCATTTTTACATATTTGGCATATGATTTTTGAATATCTCTCATTGTCAATTCCATCGCCTGCAAAATTGGTTGAGCACTCTCACTTTCTTGCAAAAGTTTGACATGCAAATAACCATCCTGGATGTCGCTTTGCACAGGCAAGTGCAAAACTTCACTCAATCCAACAAGCGCCATCTGGCTTGCAACCGAAATTGCACTGCAAACAATGTCCGCTCCCTCTGGCGCGTATCCACTGTGCCCCTTGACCTGATATTCATATATTTTGCCATTTTTCTTGAAAATTGTTATTTTCGTCATATAATTACATCTTTATTGAAACAATTTTGATTTCTGTCCATGGTTGTCTGTGACCTTGTTTCTTGCGTTCGTTCTTCTTTGGTTTGTATTTGAACACAACAATCTTGTCGCCTTTGCCGTGTGCAACGACTTCAGCAACAACCTCGGCTGTTTCAACGATAGGTGAGCCAGCAACTGTCTTGTTTCCGTCTGAAACCAAAAGAACATCAAGTTTCAATGTTTCACCAACTGCCTTTTCAAGTTTTTCAACTTTAAGGACATCGTTTTCAGTAACATTGTATTGCTTTCCACCTGTTTGAATAACTGCAAACATCTTTCTTACCTCCTCTAACCAAACTCGCCGACAACCTAGGTGGGTGCAAAGTTCGCACCTGCAAATTTGAAATCTCCCAAATTTGACCAACTTTAAAAAACCCGTTCCGAGCGGATACTATGTGTATTTTATCATATTTTCTTCCGCTTGTCAAGATTTTTAAAGCCAAAAACTCCCAAATTTTGCCATTTATTGCACCAAAATCACTTTATTTCAACATAAAAAAGAGCAATTCTCATCGCTCTTTTTGTTTTTTCAAATAATCTTCAAAATATGCTGGCAATTGCGCCTCAAAAGTCATTTCTTTCTGCGTTTTTGGATGAACAAAAGTCAACTTGTATGCATGCAACAACTGTCCCGCAAGCCCTTTCTCTTCGTGACCATACACCCTGTCACCAACAACCGGATGATGAAGATGTTTTGAGTGCACCCTGATTTGATGAGTTCTGCCTGTTTTGAGCGAAAACTCAACCAAACAACACTTCTCAAATCTTTTTAACACACGAAAATCAGTGATTGCTTCTCGACCTGATGTCTGAACACTCATCTTTTTTCGGTCATTTGGGTCGCGTTTGATGTATGTTTCGACTCGACCTTCGTCCTGCTTTAAATTTCCGTCCAAAACAGCCAAATAAACGCGTTTTGCGGTCTTATCCTTGATTTGTTTTGCAAGACTGACATGCGCAAAATCATTTTTTGCAACAACAAGAAGCCCACTTGTATCCTTGTCCAACCTGTGAACAATTCCCGGACGCAAATTTCCGTTTATGCCACTCAAATTTGACAATCGAAACAAAAGCCCATTCACAAGAGTTCCATTTTTTGTGGACGAACAAGGATGAACAACCAATCCCTGTGGTTTGTTTATAACCGCCAGATCATCATCTTCATACACAATTTCAAAATCAACATCTTCTGCCTGTGTGGAAATTTTTTCAGGTTCTCTGACATAAATCTCAATTTTCATGCCATTTTTGAGCGAAGTTCCGGCCTTACAAACCTTTCCGTTCACCAAAACATCACCTTTTTCAATCATATTTTTGATATGCGAGCGCGAAAAATCGAAAAATTTTTCCAGCAAAAAAATGTCAAGACGCTTCCCAACTTCTTCATTTTGAACAACAAAATTTTCAGTTGTCATTCCTTATGCTCCTCAATTTTTGCATTTTTTTTGTTTTTCAAGTAAGTAACAAGCAAATACACCAAAAACAGCACGACTCCAACAGTCAATGCAACATCGGCGAAATTAAAAATCGGAAAAGATTTCCAAAAATCAAATTGGATGAAATCTCTGACATAACCCAAGACAAGTCTGTCATACAAATTTCCCAAACAACCTGCAAAAAGAAAGCCAAAAGTTATGTTAAGAAGCCAAGTTTTGTTTTTTTCTTTGATGTAGTAAAAAACAAAAATCGCCAAAAACACGAGAGTAAGAACAATCAAAAACACCTGTTTCCCAGCAAGCATACCCCACGCAGCGCCATAGTTATGAACAAGTTTGAAATTGAAAAGATAAGGGATGACAGAAATCGTATTTCCATCCGAAAGAGATGCGTCAAAAACATATTTGGTCACCAAATCAAGCACCAAAATTCCAACAGATATTGCCATCATGACAGAAAATCTTATCCAAAATTTCTTTTTCACATCAAAACTCCACTTAAATTTCTTTATTCTCTCTCAAGTTTCATGTTTTTGGGCAAGAAAATATATAAATTTGGCTCAACCAACTCATAACTTGCCCCCAAAACATCAATAACACCGCTCAAATAATCCATAGTTTTGTTCTTTTCGGAAGCACCACAACCACGAAAATCAATAAAAAACGGAATATCTTTCTTCAAAAGTTCAAC
Source organism: uncultured Lachnospiraceae bacterium (assembly GCA_964403245.1). GTDB lineage: Bacteria > Bacillota > Clostridia > Christensenellales > UBA1242 > Caccovivens. The sequence goes on along the minus strand of CAYOEW010000026.1, from coordinate 485 downwards.
TTTATCCTTGCATTCTTCAAAATTTTCGGGATAAAAAACCCTTATTCCGTCAATTTCATCAGGCAATTTTTGAGAAACTTTGAGATTGTATGAAGCCTTTGGTTCTTTTTTCTTCTTTACAACCTTCACATCATCGCCTTCAAATCCAAAAATTTTGTAAATATAGTTCATCAAGCCCATATATTTTCTCCATTTATGCTATTTTATCACAAAAATCCATTCTTTCAAAACAAAAATAGGACAACCGCAAACAAATATGAAAATTTCATCCCATTTTGACAGCATTTTAACTCACTTTTCATCATATTTTATGATTTTTTAATGAAAAATCAACTTCAAATCAATTTATTGCGTAAAAAAAAGACTGAAAAACAGCCTTTTTTTGATTTTGTGTTTATTATTCAATGATTTGAGAAACAACACCAGAACCAACTGTTCTGCCACCTTCACGGATAGCAAAACGAAGTCCTTCTTCAATCGCGATT
>CAYOEW010000025.1:0-12702 GCA_964403245.1 uncultured Lachnospiraceae bacterium | reverse complement strand
TGCGTGGAGTTCTGATTAGAATTGAGCAAGAAAAAAAGAATCCCTGGCTTAAAAGCATTTAGGAGAACAAATTATGGAATATATAAAAAACGATTGAAAACAATCTTTCCAGAATTGAAACTGGATTAAAACTTTTTACAGAAACAAAGAAGGAACTTCAAGCCCTTATTGGTTATCTGTTGGCGGATGCAGAAATTTTGCAGTTCCGCAGGTCAAAAATTCAACTTATTACAAGTCAAGAAAAATCTACTCTAAAAAAAGGAGTAGATTCATTGAAAAAAAATTGTTATAGAAGGAAGGATGGACGTTGGCAATATTCGAAACAACAAGGCGGTTATAGATATTATGCTATTGCCAATACCTATCGTGAATTGGTTGAAAAAATATCAAAAATTAAACCTAAAATAGTCGGGACGATTAAGAATAAGTCCCGAAAAACAAATTTAAACACTTTTATTCAATACTATCAATCATACATTGACACATCAATTAAGACTAAAAAAATAACACAAGAAGTAAAAAACGACTGGCAAAGACAACTCGTCAATGATATTTCCCCGAATTTTAAATACACCAGAATCGAAGATATAACAGCACAACAAATACAAATGTTTTTGAATGGCATTTCACAAGAAGTTAAAAGAGATAAACTCTTTCAAAGAATTAGAAAAGTTTTGCGACATGCATATGCGACTGGAAAGATTAAGAGAGATATAACACTTGCACTCGAGCGTCCAAAAAGACAAAATATTCAAGAAAGAAGACCTCTTACATGGAGTGAGCAAATAAAATTGTTGAAGGCTGTTAAGCATTCTAAATTATATGCGTTTGTTGTTTTTTCGATTGTTGTCGGAAGTCGAAGAGAAGAAACGATGAAATTTAATCTTTCGACGGATGTGGATTTAAAGAAGCAAACAATTCATATCAGGGGAACGAAAACGTCTAATGCAGATAGATATGTGAATGTTACGAAAGATTTTATTCAATTTTTAAAAGAAAACATGAAAAAAGACACATTCGATTTAAAAAAATCGTATGTGACGCATAAGTTAAGTAAGATTTTTAAAGCACTGAATATTGAAGGTGGATGTTTGCACTGTTTAAGGCATACATGTTCAGCAAATCTTTACTTTTTGGGAGCAAATGACAAATACAGACAATTGCAACTGGGACATGCTTCGATTGTGACAACAAATGATATTTACACAAACATTTTGGAGAACATTCCAGCACGTCGATTGCGCCTAATTTACGGCGATTTATACCCTGAATTTGACTAAACTTTTGACTAAACTTTTGAAACAAAATGAGTCACAAAGTGGAATTTTAACAAAAAAGGCATACAACATATTGTGTTTGCTGTATGCCTTAACCACAACTGGTTGGCTTGAGTGGACTCGAACCACCGACCCCCACCTTATCAGGGTGGTGCTCTAACCGACTGAGCTACAAGCCATCAATAAGTTTTTTTTGGATTGAACGGAGTTGAACCGTTGTCTCTCACCCTGACAAGGAAACCTTATAAGATTTTCACTATGTTCAAATCTTGGCGTTCGCAAGTTTTATCAAACTTGCTCGGCATCACGGTGGTGCTCTAACCGACTGAGCTACAAGCCATCAAATTTACATTCTTTTTTACTGGCGGGGATTGCCCGTAATTCAGAATGCGGTTTTATTATACCTATATTTTTCTTGTCTGTCAAGCATTTTTCATCATTTTCTCAAATTTTCGCAGATTTTTGGCAAAATATGAAGAAAAAACAAAAGCCTGCTTGAAGGTTGTTCGTCAGGCAGACTTAAAAGATTTGAGAATTATGAAAAATGCATATGTTTGCAGATCAGAATGGAGCGGATTCTTTTATAAGACACTGTTTGATTGGTCTTGAGAAATTGGGGTGTCGTTTGAATTTTTTACAATTTTGTCTTTGACCCGATAGATAAGTTGAATTGCAAAATAGAGAAGCGTGCAAACAATCATAAACACGGCATAGACAACCAGTTGCGCGACCGGATAGAATGTGATATGCTCTCCAATATGAATTTGCGGGACAAATAATTTTCCCAAAAATTCAATAAATCCACCAGCGACTTTTTGGTCAAACATGAAGAGATAATTTGCGTTCCAAAACGAATTTCCGGTTATTGAAGCGATTGTGTTGAAAGTAGTTCCAAGGACAAGCACCGCCACGAAATATATTGAAAAACCAATCAGGCAATCTTTGAGAGATTGTTTGTCAAGACGCGGGAATATGTTAAACAAAAGTGCAAGAATTGGCACGACAATAACGTTTGTGTGTTCAAAAATGAAGTGCATATTATACAGATAGAAAAGCCCTTCTCCTTCAAGGTCTGGATAGGCGAGTGCAAACAAAACTCCGACAACATTGACGATGACGGTGAAATTGAAAAGACGCTTGCTTTTTGTGATAAGCGAAAACAGAATAAAAAATGCACCAAGATTACAAAGTTGAAGTGGAAGGCGTTTTATTTTGATTGAAACCGCGCCAAACATTTGGCAATATTGCATGACAAGGCAAAGTGAGAGAAAGAAGAGTAAGACCATTTTGTTTTCATGCGATTTTTTTCTGAAAATGAAGTAAAGTGCAATGATGATTCCGATCACAGCAACAATCCAAATGATATGTGGAAGACTCCATGCTTTGAAAATGATGTTTGAATAGCCAAAAAGGTGTTGTGGAACATAGATTGGAAGGCATCCCAGAAGTGCCGGAATGAGAACTGCGAAGAAGGTTAAATATTCTTTTGCGCTTTTAAAGTTGAAAATGTGTTTTTCTTGGATTGAAAAAATTAAAATCATTGAGAATTCCCCCCCCAGTTGAATTCCGAAAAGGATTCCCCTGAAGGTTGGGTTGATGAGAAATTGTTTGAATGAATTGCTCAAAAATCCGATGCTGTTAAGTCCACAACCGGCTGTTGAAGTGAAATATTCAAGAAAGGTTGGAGCGAAGAAGATCGAAACAATTGTCATGGACAAACAAAAATATGTTGTGATGTTTCTGATTGTTCTGTTCTTAAAGAAAATTGCAAGTGGAAGCATAACAAATGTCAAAGCACCAAACCACCTTACAATTGCAAAAGAGATGTCTTTGTATGAATGGGTGATATCATGATTGCTGTATGAACGAACAAAAGCGTCTGGCAACAAAATTGCAAGAATCATGAATGTGCAATAAATAACCACACAAATTTTCAGGATTTTGTTTGTGCATTTGTCAAATTTTTCGCTTTTTTCACAGGAAATTTTTCCTGCAAAACATTTTGATGCGAAAACAAATTTCAAAACACCATAAGCCAAAAGGATGACTCCCAAAAGAGTGCCAAATGTGATGTAAAAAGCAGTCATTTGATTTTCTCCATTTTTTAAGTATATTTTATTATAAAATTCAAGGCTTGTCCTTGTCAAACAAAAACTTGAAAAGGAAAAGTGATTTTTTACACATTTTTGCCAAATAATTTGGAAAAACTTTCAAAATTTTTATAAAAAATCTTCTCAATTTGCGAAATTTTGTATGTTTTTTCGAGAAAAATCGCCAATTTTTGCATATTTTTGTAGTTTTTCAAATTATTTGGATATTTTTCAATCCCGAAAAAATCTGTGCCAAAACCGATATTGTCAAAACCAAATTTATTTGTGAAATATCTCAAATTGTCACAAATATCTTGCATGGAAAAATTTGTTGTTGTTTGGATGCATTTGTCAAAAAAGAAAAGTCCGACAAATCCGTCAGATTTGACGATTTTTGAAATTTGCTCGTCCGTCAGATTTCGATTGTGATTTTTGATTCCGCAAAAACCAGTGTGTGAGCAATATATGTTTTTTGGCAAAATGTTTGTCACTTGAAGAAAACTTTTTTGATTGAGATGTGCAGTGTCGATAAGGATATTGTTTTTGAAAAGAGTCAAAACACATTCTTTTCCAAATTTTGACAGTGCCTTTGAACTTCCAATTCCACCAGCAAGATCATTTTCGCCATTCCATGTCAGCGAACATGAAAATGGGCGAAGGTCGATGAGTTTTTGCAGGTCTTTTTTGTTTTGCACGAACCACAAATCTTCAATATGTAAGAGATATTCTGGTGCGAAAATAGTTGCAATTTCAAAACGATTTTTTATATCATCAAAAATTGAATTTTTGTCTTTTTTTGAACTCCAATAAGAAGCACAAATTGTCTTAACATTTTGTTTTTTGCAGGTTTTGACATACTCTGGAATTTTGTCGATTTCAAGTTCTGTCAAAAAATCATTATGAGTGTCGCAAATTGGAAATTTCATGTTTTATTTTTATGAAAATCAGCGAAATTTTGTGTATTTTTCGTATATTTTTAAACTTTTTTCAATATTTTTAAAGAAATTTTTGTGTGTTTCGCATATGTTTTCAAGTTGGCTTTTTGGAAAAGGATGCGAGAATTTGTTGCTTCCAAGTTCAATTGTGAGTGCGGGAATTTTGAGGTGTGAAACGCACCAATCTTTGTAACCGCCACTGCTTGTTTTTTGAGTTGATTTAATTTTGTAACCACTACTTTTTGCAAAAACTTTTGCGATTTTTTTATCCCGCAAAAATTCGCGTGGACTTTGAAAAAAGTCAAAATATATTTCTTCGCCTTTAAGATGAAAACTCATTGCCAAAAATGGATTAAGTTTTCTCGTCCAACGCACAATTGCTTGAGTCTCTGGCTCGCTTTCGGGGTGAGTGCCATAATAACCTTGCGAAGACGGTTTGAAGATTTTGGAGAAGTGGTTTTTCCAATTCGCGTCAAAATTGTTGTTCAAATCCACTCCGTTTGCGTTTGCCTTGAAGAGAGAAAAATCTCTTCCGCCATTGATTGTGATGAGTTTTTGTTGAATTGGGAAGGAATATTTTGAAATTCCGTTGTTGACAAAATCCGCACCGTCTGGATTTGCAAGCGGAACAAAAGAGATATTAAAATCTTGTTTTGGCAACGATTTCAATTTTTTGGCAAGATGACAGACCAAATCGCACGACAAATGCTCGCGGGCGTGTATGCCTGCAATCACAATGCACCACTTGTAATTTGGGGAATATTCTTTGTTCAGTGAATATATATTTTTCCCTAACACAGATTTTCCGATTGTTTTCACATCAAAAAAATCTTGATTTTGTTTGATGAAATTTTGAAGTTGTTTTTGATCCACATTCAAATATATTTTTTTGTCCAAAAAAGTGTTAAAAAAGAATGGCAAATTCAAAATTGCCATTCTTTTGATTTTTAAAGTTTTGTTGCGATGTCCCATGCGCGCCAAATGACTGTGCGGAGATTTCCAACTTCAAATGCATCTCCAACAATGTGAACATGTTTGGATTTTTTTGCAAGTGGAGCAGGTTTATATCCAATTGAAACAATCACGCTGTCTGCTTTGGTTTTGTGATTTTTTCCGTCCTTGTCTGTGATTGTGACAGAAGACTTTTTGATTTCACTGCACTTGCTTTCAAGGTGAACTGGGATGTTGTTTGTCTTAAAGAAATCGCGAAGGAAGGATGAATTTGCAAGACAAAGCCCATTTGCAATCATAAGGTCATTTTGCGCTTCAACAATCACAGGTTTTTTGCCCTTATTGAAAAGGTCGTATGCAATTTCGCATCCAGAAAGTCCACCACCGATGACAACAACATTTTCGCCAACTTCGGCACCTTCAAGATATTCCACCGCTTCAATTGCTTTTTCAGCACCTTTGATTGGAAGTTTTTTTGCGACCGAACCAGTTGCAATGATGATTTCGTCTGCGTCAAGCGTTGAGATATCAGTGATTTCGGTGTTGAAACGGATGTCAATTTTCATAAGTTTCATCTGTCTTGCATACCAAGCAAGCAGAGCGCGGTCTTTTTCTTTGAAGGAAGGAGCAGCAGCTGCATTAAAGACTCCGCCGAGTCTGTTTGTTTTTTCATATATTGTCACATCATGTCCGCGGTCTTTGAGAACCATTGCTGATTCCATTCCGCCAATTCCTGCGCCGATGATTGCAATTTTCTTTTTCTTCTTTGCAGGAAGGTAGTCATATTTTCCGCCATCCATTGTCTTTGGGTTGAGAGCACATCTTGACATATGGATTGAGTCAGCCATTGCACAAGCGTTTGCAACACCTTTATAGTGACTCATTGCAAGGCAGGCGTTGTGACAGCATATGCAAGGTTTGATGTCGGCAATTCTGTCTTCCATAAGTTTTGTTACCCATGTTGTGTCAACCAAAAATTGTCTTGCAACACCCATTGCGTCAATTTCGCCTTTTTGAATTGCTTTTGCAGCAACATCAGGTTCCATTCTTCCAGCGCAAACGACAGGAATATCCACAAATTTTCTGATATGTGCAACGTCTTTCAAGTTGCAATTTTGTGGCATATACATTGGTGGGTGAGCCCAATACCAAGCGTCATATGTTCCATTGTCGGCGTCAAGCATGTCATATCCAGCATCTTGCAGATATTTTGCTGCTTTTTCGCTTTCCTTCATATTGCGTCCAACTTCAACAAATTTTTCGCCAGGAACTGCTCCTTCGCAGAAGCCCTTTGTCTTGCTTACGACTGAATATCTCAACGAAACTGGATAGTCTTCTCCACAAGCCTGTTTGATTGCTTTGACAACTTCAACTGGGAAACGGAAGCGGTTTTCAAAACTTCCGCCATATTCATCCGTTCTTTTGTTTGTGTATTCTGTTGTGAATTGGTCAAGCAAATATCCTTCATGAACGGCGTGAATTTCAACCCCGTCAACTCCGGCATCTTTGCACATTTTTGCTGTTTTTGCAAACGCGTCAATCATCTGATGAATTTCTTTCACAGTGAGTGGTCTGCACATTGAATCTTCTGCCCAACGTGAAGGAAGTTCACTTGGGGAAGCACAAAGGCGGTCGATGTCAAAAATTGGTTTCACAATTTTTCCCAAAAATTTGTTTTTGAGCATTGGAACCATTCCGTTTGGAACGGAAAATGAACGTCCAAATCCAGCGGTGAGTTGAATGAACATCTTTGCGCCAGTTTTGTGGAATTCTTCCATATAAGTTTTCAATTTTTTGAAAGCACCTTTTGCTTTATAGAGCCAACTTCCGCCCATAAGGTTGCGAAGTGGTGCAATGCCTGGAATAATCAATCCGACATTGTTTTTTGCAAGTTCCATAAAGAAATCTGCTGCATCTTGGTCGAAATGATGTGGTTCCATCCAACCAAAAATTGATGTTCCGCCCATTGGACAAAGCACAATTCTGTTTTTGATTTCCACATTGCCAATTTTCCAAGGGGTGAAAAGTGGGTCATATTTTTTGTTCATAAAATCCTCCATTGTTAGTCAAATTTTATCAGACTTTTGATTTTTTTGTCAAATAATATGGTTCAAGAAAACGGAAAATTGCCATTTATTTGACATAATATGACTTGATATGTTATCTTAAAAACGAAAAAGGGGAAAATATGAGAAAATTTTTGATAATTTTGGGAATTTTTTTAATTTCTGTTGGCGCGGGATGTATCGGTGCATGGGCTGGATTTGATGAAGGAATGGAACTTTTGCTGATCATTGGATTTGTAATCCTTATTATTGGGGTTGTGGTGTTCATTTTGACAAATGTCATTTCTTCAAAAACAGTGAAGAAAAACAGAACAAACTTTTTCATCGAGTCGACTTTGTCAAAGGATGAACTTCAAGAAAAACTTTCAAATTTTTTTGAAACGCAGGGATATCAATTGATTAACTATCTTGATGAGAAGGTATATCGAAAAGGAAATGGGGTGATCACTGGACGCAGATTTTTGAAATATGAGTTTGCAGAAGGCGGAGTTAATGTTGAATGTTGGATTTCAACCGGAATCGGCAATGCAGTTACAACAGAAACACCTTTGAATGATTCTGGATTTGGGTGGGTGTTGAAGAAAGAAATGAGAGAAATGATTGGCGCCCTTGAATTGTTTTTGAAAAACTGAAAAAGAAGACAAAAATCTTCTTTTTTTATTTTTCTTTTGCCTTCAAAGTGTGTTAGAATTTCAAAAAGGAGAGAAAATGGCAACAAGAAAGAACGCAAAGAAAACGACAAAGAAAGCAGAAATGTCCACTCAAGCCAAGGCAACGGCGATTGGAGTGGGTGCGTCAAGCGTTTTGCTGTCAAAACATGCTGGCAAAAAGGGAATATTGACCGCATGCATATTTCTTGTTGTTGGACTTTTGATTGCTGTCGGAACATGGTGGTTTTTGTGCAGAAATGACACATTTGAACTTCTTGGAAGTGCGGAAGTGACACTTACGCTTGATGAACAATACTCTGATGAAGGTGTCAAAATTGTCGCTTTTGGCAAGGATGACAGCAAAAATTTTGAAATTGAAACAAACTTGCAAATCTCAAATGGAAAATATTATTCGGATGAGGTTGGAACATTTTACATCAAATACAAGACAAACAATTTCAAATATGGCAAACTTTTTTCTGTTGAAAAGATAAGACTTGTCACCTTTGTCGAAGCAAGTGAAGGGGGTGAGTGAGATGAAGAAGTTTTCAACATTTCTTTTGAGTGTTCTCTTTTTGCTCGCCGGAAGTGTGGGCGGATTTTATGCGATAACATACTTCACTTTGCCGGAAACCGAAGAAGTTGAAGTTTCGGAAGAGATTTTCTATTCCAATCAGCCTGTTGGCGCAAGTGGATATGCCGATTTGGATGGATATGGCGTGTCTGTTCACTTCTTGGAACTTGGCAACAAATATACAGGTGACTGCACTTACATCAAGACGCCGACCGCGGACATTTTGATTGATTGTGGGTCAAAGTCAAACAGCATTGAAACCGTTTCGAAATATCTTTCAAACTATGTCACTGACGGGAAATTGGAATATGTGATTGTGACTCATGCACATCAGGACCACTATGCTGGTTTTGCAACATCCACAAAAGTTGAGAGCATATTTGACAAATTTGAGTGCGAAACAATCATTGATTTTGCATTAACCAACCAGAAATCCACATCGACGATGTATCAGAACTATCAGCGCGAACTTGCCGATGAAGTTGAAAAGGGAGCAAAGCACTACACAGCACTTGATTGCATAAATGGAACAAATGGTGCACAAAGAGTTTATGAAATTGGAGAGAATGTGACCTTGGAGATTTTGGACAGCCTTTATTACACCAAAAAATCTTCAAGCGAAAATGATTATTCCGTTTGTCTGATGATAAATGACAACGAAAAACACTATCTTTTCACTGGCGACCTTGAAGCGAATGGGGAAGCGGAACTTGTGAAAAGAAACAATTTGCCACTTGTTGATTTATACAAAGCCGGACATCATGGCTCAAAAACTTCTTCAACAAGCACGCTTATTGATGTGATCAGACCAAAAACAGTTTGCGTTTGTTGTTGTGCAGGGTCTTCGGAATATACTTCTGTTTCTGAAAATCAATTTCCAACACAAGAGTTCATCAACAATGTTGGCAAATGGACACATGAAATTTATGTCACAACACTTTGCGTGAACTATAAAAACAATGAATACAAATCCTTCAACGGAAACATTGTATATCTTTCAAAACAGGGAACTTATTCAATTTGTTGTTCGAATAATGACACAATTTTGAAAGAAAGTGAGTGGTTTAAGCAAAACAGAACTTGGCCGTCACAAAATGATTAAAAAGAATTGACAAAAAGCGTTTTTGTGTGATAAAATACTGTCAAGACGATGACAAAGACGAGTAGGCATAGTCGGGGATTTCACAGAGAGATGGGTCAGGGTGAAAGTCCATCAAATTCCTTATGTTGAAAAACAACTTTAACAGTCTTGTGTGTTGCCGAACAATATCGGCAAAAAAGAGTGGCTGAAAAACAGCAATTTAGGTGGCACCGCGGAATGCAATTTCGTCCTAATGCAAATTTGCGTTAGGATTTTTTTATTGAAAAAGGAGAAAAAAGATGATAGCAAAAAACAAATACAGAACAATTGATTGTGGAAGTTTGAGAATTGAAAATGTTGGTCAAACTCACACGATTTCGGGTTTTGTTGACACCGTTCGAAAATTGGGTGGCATAACTTTTGTCGTTGTGAGAGATTTCTATGGCAAAACACAGGTTATTCTTCCGGAGAACTTGAATGTTGAACTTAACAAGGAAGATGTTGTGTGTGTGACAGGAGAAGTTGTTGAGAGAAGCAGTAAAAATCCAAACATGGAAACGGGTGACATTGAAATCACTGCAAGCAAAATTGAAATTTTGAGCAGATGTATCCACACTTTGCCATTTGAAATCAAAGCAAGTCAGGATGTAAATGAAGACTTGCGCTTGAAATACAGATATTTGGATTTGCGTGCGGACTACAACAAAAAAATGTTGAAATTGAGAAGTGATTTGATGCAATTTGTTCGAACATTCATGCATGAACACGACTTTTTGGAAGTTCAAACACCAATTTTGACGGCTTCAAGTCCAGAAGGCGCAAGAGATTTCTTGGTCCCTTCAAGACTTAACCCTGGCAGGTTTTATGCTCTTCCGCAAGCACCACAACAATTCAAACAATTGCTTATGACAAGCGGTGTGGACAAATATTTCCAAATTGCCCCATGTTTCAGAGATGAAGATGCCAGAGCGGACAGAAGCCCAACAGAGTTCTATCAAATTGACATGGAAATGGCGTTTGGCACACAAGAAGATGTTTTCAACATCACCGAAGAATTGTATGCAGGCATTTTTGAAAAATTTGCAAACAAAAAAATCAAAAGACCTTTTGCTCGTTTGACATATGAACAAGCGATGAGAGATTATTGTTCTGACAAGCCTGACCTTCGAAATCCGCTTTTGACATATGATGTCACAGACATTTTTGTTGGCACAGAATTCAACGCCTTCAAAGGCAACATAATCAAAGCAATCAAAGCAAATTGTGGAAGCAGGGGCAGAAAGTTCTATGACAGTTTGACAGACTTTTTGAAATCAAGAGAAGCAAAAGGACTGGCATACGTTCACATCAATGAAAATATGGAATTTGAAACAGGAATTGCAAAATTCTTGACAGAAGAAAACAAAGAAAACTTAAAGAACAGACTGAAAGTCGAAGCAAACGACACAATTTTCTTTGTTGCAGACCAAAAAGACAGAGCAGTCAAATTTGCAAATGTTTTGAGATGTGAATTGGGCAAAAAACTTGAACTTATTGACGAGAGTGAGTTTAATTTTGTTTGGATTGTTGATTTTCCATTCTTTGAACTTGATGATGATGGAAAAATTGAATTCTCTCACAATCCATTCAGCATGCCACAAGTTGACATTGAACAAGTCAAGAAAAACCCATTGCAAGCAAAAGCATTTCAATATGACTTGGTCATCAATGGATATGAATGTTTGTCTGGTGGCGTAAGAAACAATCGTCCAGAACTTATGGTTGATTTGTTTGAGATTGCTGGATATGACAAATCGGTTGTTGAAAACAAATTCCCAGCGCTTTATAATGCATTCCAGTATGGTGCTCCACCACACTGCGGAATGGGAGCAGGATTTGACAGACTTATGATGCTTTTGACAAACAACGAATTTATCAGAGATGTCTATGCTTTCCCAATGAACAAGAATGGTTGTGACCCATTGACAAACGCACCAAATGTTGTTGATGAAAAACAATTGAAAGACATTCACATCAAATTGGATATGGAGGAGGAAGAATAATGAGAAGAGTTGAAATAAGAGATTTATACAAGGCATATGAAGGTTATTCCGACCAGACAATTACTGTTTGCGGTTGGGCAAGAACAATCAGAGACAGCAAAAATATTGGATTTTTGGAACTTAATGATGGTGCGTTCAAAAGTGTTCAGGTTGTGCTTGAAAGAGAAAAACTTTCAGAATATGACCAAATTGTAAAACAAAACGTTGGGGCATCATTCAAAGTTGTTGGAAAGGTGATTTTGACACCAAACGCACAACAACCATTTGAAATCAACGCACAGGAAGTTGAACTTCTTGGAACGAGCGACACGGACTATCCACTTCAAAAGAAAAGACATACGATTGAATTTTTGCGAACAATTCCAAACATCAGACCAAGAGGAAACTTGTTTAATGCAATTTTCAGAATCAGAAGTGTTTCCGCTTTTGCAATTCACAAGTTTTTCAATGAGAGAAACTTTGTTTATGTAAACACACCAATCATCACTGCAAGTGACTGTGAAGGTGCGGGGGAAATGTTCCAGGTGACAACCCTTGACCTTGACAATTTGCCACACAAGGACGGAAAGGTGGATTACAGCCAAGATTTTTTTGGAAAGAAGGTTTCGTTGACAGTTTCTGGGCAAATCCACGAAGAAACAATCACTCACGCGTTTGGAAAGACATACACATTTGGCCCAACTTTCAGAGCGGAAAACTCAAACACATCCCGCCATGCTGCTGAATTTTGGATGATTGAACCTGAAATTTGCTTCTGTGATTTGGATGGTCTTATGGACAATGAAGAAGAAGTCATCAAATATGTCATCAAATATGTGATGCAAGAATGTCCACACGAATTGGAGTTTTTGAACAAGTTTGTTGATAATGGACTTTTGGAAAGACTCAAAAATGTTGTTGAGAACGATTTTGTTCGACTTGACTATACAGAAGCGATTGAAATTCTTGAAAAAGTGAAAGACAGATTTGTTTTCCCTGTCAAGTGGGGAATTGACTTGCAGTCAGAACATGAAAGATATCTCACAGAAGAAGTTTT
>CAYOEW010000024.1:5109-13270 GCA_964403245.1 uncultured Lachnospiraceae bacterium | reverse complement strand
TATTATATCACTCCCGCCCAAAATCTTACAACAAATTTCTTATTTTTAAATTTGCATGATTTTTTAAACAAAACAAACAATATTGCACATTAAAAAATCGCAGAACACCTTGTCTTTGGTCATTTCTGCGACTTTTTTTTATTTTGTTTGGAGCTAACGGCGGGAATCGAACCCGCGACCTGTTGATTACGAATCAACTGCTCTACCGACTGAGCCACGTTAGCATAAAAAGGGCGTTTGCCCTTGATTTTTATTGTCAGTTTTTCAGTTCAGTGAGTTTGAATGAAACTTTTTGCGCTTCAACATCTTTTGAAATCACCTCAATTTCAACCATATCTCCCACTTTGACAAGTTCATAAATCTTTCTTTGTTTGTTTTCTGTGCAATTTGAAATATGCAACAAACCAGTTGCGCCATTTGGAGTTTTTACAATTGCACCAAACTGCAAAAGTTTGATAACTTCCCCTTGCAAAACATCCCCAACATTCAACTCTTTAATTCTTGTTGTTTTTGGATTTTCAAGCAATGCCTTCAAAGAAAGTTCAACCTTCTTCGTTTCTCTGTCAAGTTTGATGACTTTGAATTGTTTTTCATCCCCAACATTCAAAGCATCTTCAACCTTTTCAAGTTTTTCATATCCAATGTTTGAAATGTGAAGGAAACAATCAAACCCATCCACGCTGACAAACGCGCCATATGGCATGATTCTCTCAACTTTTCCTTTGACAATTTTGTTGATGAAAATGCTGTCCCAAAAATTCTTTTCAATTGCAACTCTTGTCTGTTCCTGCAAAAGTTTGACACTTGCAACGATTGTTTTGTTTTCTTTGTCAATTTCAGTCACAACTGCTTCAAATTGTTTTCCAACAAGTTTGTGAAAATCTCTGACATACTTTTCCGAAACTTCTGAGAAAGGAACGATGATTTGATAGTCCCCCATTTTTGAGAGAAGACCACTTCCAACGCCAGTTGCCACAAAAGAAAACTTGCTCCCAAGACGCAAACTCAAAGCATTTTGGTTTGCAATTCTCAAAGCGTCTGCCAAAGATTTTGATGCTTCAATCAAGCCTTCTTCATTTTTCTGATTTGTGATGACCACACCAAAGCGGTCACCGATTTTGATTTTTGAATAGTCCTCAAAGTCACTTGCAGGAATGAACGCGTCATTTTTTCCACCAATATTGAAAATCACACCATCATCTCTTCTCAAAACAACAACGCCGTCAAAAGCCTGTCCTTTGCGATATGACGTAAAAGTTTTGTCAATCGCTTCCAAATCAAATTTTTCTGCCATAATACCCTTCCAACTGATGCGAAATTGCATCAACAAATTTTCTCTTCAAGAATAGCAAAAAGAAAAGAAAAAGTCAATAAAATCGCAAAAATAAAAAAGAAAGACTCAATCTTTCTTCTTCAAATTGCTTTCGCGAAGCGCCAACATTTTTTCTCTGACAACAAGACTTGCTTGTTCCAAGGTTTCTTCGTCCAACTTTTTACCGTAAAAATCCGAGAGTTCAAAAGGTTCGCCGATGTAATATCTGCTCAACCTGAAAAGTTTTGGACGTCTTTCCACCCACACAGGAACAATTGGAGTTTTTGTTTTGATTGCAATCATCGCCATTCCGCTTTTGATTTCTCCCAAAATTTCACCATCATTTTTAAGTCTTGTTCCTTCTGGGAAGACGAAAAGTTTTTTGTCCGATTTAAGAGCCTTGAAACACTCTTTGATTGCGGTGATATCATTTGAATCTCTGTCAATTGCAATCCCACCCAACTTTTTCAAGATGAAAGCAAAGAATTTGTTTTTGAAGAGTTCTTTTTTTGCCATAATTTTCAAACTTTGACTTGTGTGAAGATAATAAAGCACAATATCCCAATTCGAGCGATGGTTACAAGAAATAACAGCCTTTCCTTTCGGCAAATTTTTCTTTCCAATCACGCGAGTTGGGTGCAAAATTGAAAGCGGTATCCAAGTCAAAATTCGTGCCAGCCACAAAAACATATTTTTTCTCCTTTAAAACATTATATCACAAACAAATTGCAAATTACATATTTTTTGCACACAAAAATGCAGTTGCCCACGCAATTTGCAAACTAAATCCACCAGTAAAGGCATCAACATCAAGCACTTCCCCCAAAAAGTAGAGCCCACTTTGCAACTTACTTTCAAAAGTTTTTGGATTAACTTCCTTCAAAGACACACCACCGCTTGTGACAATTCCGCTGTCGAGTGGATAAAGTCCACCAAATTCCAATTTGAAATTTTTCAGTCCGTCAAGCAACATTGCTCTTTCTTGCTTTGTGATGTCATGAATTTTTTTGTTTTCATCAAGTCCAATTTTCTGTGCAAAAATGTCCACAACCGCCTTTGGAAGAAGATTTTTCAGGACATTTGCAAGATTTTTGTTCTTATTTTCTTCAAATTCACGAAGAAGTCTTGCATCAAGAGTTTTTTCGTCAAGTGCAGGCTTGAAATCAATTACAAGTTGAACATTTTTACTTCTGTTAATTTGACTTGAAGCCGTCAAAACGATTGGACCCGAAATTCCGCAATCGGTAAAGAGCATTTCACCAAAATATTCTCTTTTTTTGCCGTCCGAAATCACCTTCAATGTGACATTTTTGAGTGAAACACCCTGCAAGGATTTGACGAAATTGTCTTTCAAAACAATTGGGCAAAGTGCAGGGACAATTTCTTCAATTTGATGACCAAATCTCTGCGCAAAAGCATATCCATCCCCAGTGCTTCCTGTGGAAGAATAACTTTTTCCACCCGTTGCAATCACAACTCTGTCAAAAAGATATTTTCCCTTTTGCGACACCACAATAAACCCATTTTCAGAAGTGTTGATTGCCAAAACCTTCTCGTTTAAACAAAATTTCACACCCTCACAATGTTTTTGAAGTGCCTTGATCACATCGCTCGACTTATCACTTTGAGGAAACACACGATTTCCGCGTTCAACCTTTGTTTGAAGTCCCAAATTTTCAAAAAAATCCACACAATCAGCGGGCGTGAAAGAATATATTGCAGAGCGCAAAAATTTTTCACCACGAACAACATTTTTCAAAAATTCGTCTGGTTCACAAAGATTTGTGATGTTACAACGTCCTTTGCCGGTGATGAAAAGTTTTTTCCCAATTTTTTCGTTTCCATCAAAAATCGTTACATCAAAATTTCCGCGTTTTTCAAGCAACCCGCCCAGCATAAGACCGGATGCACCCGCTCCAACAATTGCGACCTTCATCATTGATTTGCCTCTTTGAAAAAAGCAATTTCTTCATCTGTCAACGGCTTTGTTTTTCCGCGATAAAGTCCACCCAAATGAACATTTCCAATTCTCACACGTTTGAGAAGTTTGATGCTTTTTCCGAGTGCGTCAAACATACGTCTTACCTGATGATTTTGCCCTTCATCAATAATGACAGAAACCTTGCTGAATTTTCCGTCAAAGGAGAGAAGTTTGACTTTTGCTGATGGCATTCTGACTCCATTTTCAACAACCCCACGGCGAAGCACTGCCAAATCACCTTCTTTAATTTCACCCTCAACAGTGACAACATATTCTTTTTCAAAGTGGAATTTTGGATGAGTGACAAGATTTGCAAAATCGCCGTCATTTGTCAAAAGAAGCAGACCTTCTGTGTCATAATCCAATCGCCCAACATTAAACAATCTCACATCACTTTGAACAAGGTCAAAGATTGTTTTTCTTCCCCTTTCGTCATTTGAAGTGCAAGCGTAACCTTTTGGTTTGTTAAATTTCAAATACACAAATTCATTTGGCAAAGAAATTTGTTTTCCGTCAACAAGCACAACGTCCTTTTTCTCGTCAACAACAGTTGACAAACTTTGCACAATCGTTCCGTTAAGCGAAACTCTGCCCGAACTTATCAATTCTTCGCTTTTTCTTCTTGAAGCAACTCCACAAGTGCTCAAAAATTTGTTTAATCTCATCAGAAACTCCTTGAATGAGAGAACAAAAAAGTTCTCTGTCCGTCAACACAAACAGAGAACCGTTTTTTACCAATTAGCGAAAAAATCCTTCATCCTTTGCAGTATTGACTTTGCTCTTACATCATCTATTGTAAAGATTTTTTCAGAAAATAGCAAGTCATTACCCAAAAATATTTCAACCTTTCCAATTTCAGTATCCTTTTTCAATGGTGCGTCAAGTTTTTGCGGATAGAAATAGACAAATCTCAAATTTTCGCGCTCCTGCTGTGAAAGTGGATAGAAAAACCTTTCTTTTGTTCCAATTTTTGCAAATTTATCCCTTCCGTCAACCACTTGCAAGGTCGTGTCAAAGTCATAAAACTGTGTCAAATCACAAAGTGAAAAATCTTCGCAACAAGACTTAAGCAGGGACGCACTTTCTTCAAACATAGGTCGACAATTGAGCACCACGCACACAAGACGCATCCCATTTTGTTCAATTGCCGAAACGAGACATCTCCCGGCATCGTCCGTAAACCCCGTTTTCACTCCAATACACCCTTCAAGAGTGCTCAAAAGTTTGTTTTTGTTTTTCAAATAACGATTTTCCCCTTCGCCATTTGTGATTTTGATGTTTTTTGTTGAAACAATCTCTCTGAAAGTGTCATTTTCAAGGGCATATGCAGTGATAAGCGCAAGGTCATATGCGGTTGTGTAATGTCCATCAGCATCAAGCCCATGTGTGTTTGAAAAATGAGTGTGTTTGACTCCAATTTGTCTTGCAAGGTCGTTCATTTTGGTGACAAATTCACTTGTCGAACCTCCAACATGTTCTGCAATGGCAACTGATGCGTCATTTCCCGAAATCAACATAAGAGCATAAAGAAGGTCACGCATTGAATATACATCCCCTTCACGAAGATAAAGTGATGTCCCAGCAATTCCAACGGCTTTTTTTGAAATTTCAAATTTCTCATCCAAATCTTCGCAATTTTCAATCGCTGTAATTGCTGTCATAATCTTTGTTGTGCTTGCCATTGGAAGTTTTTGATTTTCATTTTGTGCAAAAAGCTTACGCTTTGTTGTGGTTTCAATGACAACTGCGGATTTTGCAGAAGAAAAATACGCACTGGCAACATTCGTTTGACAAACTCCCACAATCAAAAAACATCCACACAAAAGAAGAATGACAAAAACTTTGAAAACATTATTCTTCACTTTCATTTTGCCCCTTTTCCATTTTTGCAAGAAGTGAATTAAACATGTTCAAAACAGTCTGATAAAGCGACTTGTTTTCAACATTAACAAAATCCACTTCCCCATTTTGTTTCAAAATCAAAAAACCAACAGGACTGACGCTCATCCCACCACTTGATCCGCCACTCATCGGGAAATGATTTGCAACTCTTCTTGCAGACAAATCGGCATACTCTCCACCACCCACAACAAACCCAACAGTCACCTTTGAAATTGGAATAATCACTGTTCCATCTGGTGTTGAAATTTCATCTCCAACAATCGTGCTTGACCCAACAATTGTTTTGATTTTGTCCATTGCATTTTCAATCAAATCGTTGATTGATTGTGAGTTTGTGTATTGCTTCATACTCTCTCCTTTTTTGAATTTTTACACAATATTTGGTGTATTATGTTGCATATCACACCATATTTTGCGTAATATCATCTCTTATTTGTTAATATGAGCGAATGAAGATAAGAATATGCAACATCAAAAATCGAAATTGAAATTTGCACCACTCCCGCAATTTCGCACACCTGCCTGTTGTACGAAACAGTGTCATAAACACAAAAAGACGCTGTCGGTTTTTGGCTCTTCAAAAACAGAAACGCTTGCGTCAAAAACTGATTTATTATTCCACAAAAAATCGCACTCCCAAACGCATCTCCCGTCCCGATGTTGTAAAACACATACACCTTTTTAAGTTTGATTTTCTCTTTGATTTGACGCCCAAATTCTTCCATAACCGCAAATTCCGGACTGTCAAATTTCAACTCTTGCATTTGCGTTTCAGTTTCGTTTTGAAGTTCAATAAACTTGCCATGAAAAGAAAAGATATAATACAAAATTTGCTTTTTAAACACAAAAATTGCAACCACTCCCCGATTAAAAAGCGGATTAAACGATGTCCTGACTTCAACAAAAATCGGGAGAACAAGAATCAAAATAAACAACGCAGGAATGATATAATACAAACAATTCCAATTCATGCAAAATAGGATGTTCAATTCCAACAAAAAAATGCGACTCAAAATCGCATTTCTTCATTTTATTTTCTGTTTTTTAATTCCTTCGCGTAACTTTTTCTTCTCTTATTCACATTCTTTTCAACTTGTGAAAAATCAATGTTCAAATCAATTTTGTCATAATCCGCATCAGGTTGTTTCAAAATCAATTCAGCAATTGCCTCAATCCCTCTTGTTTTCATGTTTACAAGTTTGTCACTCATATCTTTCAAAACGTCTGGGTTGTCACAAAGATTTTCGATATGTCTTGCAAGTTCATCATAGTTTGAAAAGGTCAAAGCCGAGCCTTTACTCTCCAAAAATTTGATGTTGTAATATTCCTGTCCCGGCAATTTTGTTGTGGCAATAAGAGGCAAAAATTTCTTTGCACTTTCTGTTGTTGACAATCCGCCACCCTTTCCGATCATGACGTCCGATGCGCTCATAATCAAATCAACTTCTTTCGAAAAGCCGATGTTTTTCACAACAAAATTTGAAGGATATTTGCTCATTTCTTTGTCAATTTTCTTCTTTGTTTTTTCATCATGGCCATTTACAATCACAATCTGGACTTTGCGCTTGATTCTCTTTAAAAGTCCTTTAAGCACGCCGTATCCACCATGCCAATGTCCGCCACCATAGAAGATGAAAATTGTAAACAAATCTTTGTCAAGCCCAAGTTTTTCTCTTGCCACATTTTTGTCAATCACATTATCAAATTTTTCAGAAACAGGGATTCCTGTACAAATCAATTGGTCGTCAGAAAATCCTTTTTCAATCAATTTTTTTCTGAAATCTTCATGCGAAATTGTCAAATAATCAATTCCACCAAGTGAACTTTCCCAAAACGGCGAAATCACATAGTCAAGCATGCATGCAACATTCACGCTTGGCAAAGGATACACTCTTCGCAAGTTTGCCAAAGCCATTCCACAATAATATGATGTTCCATAAATCACATCCGGCTTAAAATCATAAATAAGCCTTAAAAGTTGTTCATTAAGCCCCTTAACCGAAGCCTGAGGTGGACAAACACTTTGTTTTTTTACGTCATATTTCAAATACATGTCATAAAAAAGGTTGTAAATCGGAAGCAGATATCCAACCGCAAGATTATACCCCTTATCAACCGTCCAAGAATTGAGTTTTGAAGTGTATTGTTTGATGATGTCAACCACCTTTACTTCCACTCCAACGCTTTCCAATCTGTTTTTCATTGCATTCGCTGCGGAATTATGACCATTTCCAGCAGTAACCGTCAAAATTAACACTTTTTTCATGTTTTTATTATATCAATCTCCAGCCAAAAAGCCAAATAAAAATCAAAAATCAATCAATTTTATTATGAAAATTTGAAAAATTATTATATAATGTTTGATGTATAGGAGAGATTGATGAAAAAAGAAAAACAAAAAAAGACACAAAACACAAACAAAATTGGTTTTGACAACGAGTTATATCTCAAACTTCAATCCGAAAGCATAAACAAAAGAATAAAAAAATTCCACAACAAACTTTATCTTGAATTTGGCGGAAAGATTTTTGACGACCTTCATGCTGCAAGAGTGCTTCCGGGTTTTGACCCAAACACAAAAATCAAGTTGTTGCAAAAAATGAAAGACAAAGCGGAAATCATCTTTTGCATAAGTTCAAACGACATTGAGAAAAACAAAATTCGTGCCGACCTTGGACTTTCATACGACAACGAAGTGTTGCGCCTTGTGGACAACATGAGAGATTTGGGACTTTATATTTCTGCGTTCATCATCACGCTTTACAAAGGACAACCAAGCGCAACAAAGTTCGCCAAAAAACTTGAACAGCGTGGAGAAAGGGTATATTTCCATAACTACACAAAAGGTTATCCAAACGAAGTCGACACAATTGTATCTGACGAAGGATATGGTGCAAATCCGTTTGTCGAAACAACCCGTCCGCTTGTTGTTGTCACCGCTCCCGGTCCATCAAGCGGAAAACTTG
>CAYOEW010000024.1:0-5099 GCA_964403245.1 uncultured Lachnospiraceae bacterium | reverse complement strand
CCTTTCACAACTTTATCACGAACACAAACGCGGTGTGAAAGCGGGATATGCAAAATTTGAGACTTTCCCAGTTTGGAATTTGCCACTCAAATCAGCAATCAACATCGCATATGAAGCCGCAACTGCCGACCTTCAAGATGTCAATCAAATTGACCCATTCCATTTCAATTCATATGGAAAACTTTCGGTTAACTATAATCGCGACATTGCAGTTTTTCCAGTTTTGCAAAACATTTTGACGAAAATCACCAAGAAGGACATCTACAAATCCCCGACCGACATGGGTGTCAACATGATTGCAGACGCAATCACAGATATTGATTTGTGCGAAAATGCATCAAAGAAGGAAATTTTGAGAAGATATTATCGCGCCGAATGTGACTACAAACGCGGTCAAGCAACCTTTGAAACACTCGAAAGAAACAAATATCTTGTAAGTGAAGTCAAAGTGAATGACAAAATCCTTCCAGTCATCGAAAAATCCAAATCCACATCAAAAGCAAGTGGATATCCATGCGTAGCGCTTGAACTTCCAGACGGCGAAATTGTCACTGGAAAAACAAAGAAAATCGTGTCTGCATCAGGTGCTGTGATTTTGAACGCACTTCGCACAATGGCAAAACTTGGTGATGATTTTGATGTAATCACAGATGACATACTCCTGCCAATCGTGAAATATCGCACCGAAATTCTCAAATCAACAAGCAGTGTGTTGACGGTTGACGACATTCTTGTTGCACTTTCAATTTGTTCTGGCAAAAACGAAAAGGCAAAGCGTGCGATGGAACAAATCACAAATTTGAAGGGATGTGAAGCACATTGCACATACATTCTGTCACAAGCAGAAGAAAAAACTCTCAAAAAACTTGGAATAAACATCACTTGCGAACCGGTTTTTCAAAATTCAAAACTTTTTGACGCATAAAACAAGAAAAATAAGGATTTTTCCTTATTTTTTTATTGCTCCGCCTTGAAATAATAATAAATCAATTTTGCCAACAATTTTTCATCCCCACTTGTCATAATTTGAGTCTGAAAATTCTCACTTTGGGGCTGAATAATCGATTTCAACCGCCTAGCAACACCCTTCCCACCGTCAAAAATCTCAACATTTGGAAAAATTTCTTGCAAAATGTCTTTAATGGCAAAATAATGCGTACATCCCAACACAATCGCCTTGCACGAAATCCCGACAAGTTCACTTTCAAGATAATTCTTCAAAACGGACAAATCGTCCAAATTTTCGTCAATAAGACCTGCAAGATTTTGCATGCATTTGAGTTTAAAATTGAAATTTTTAAGCAATTTACTGTTTTGAATTGTTGAAGGTGTGGCAATAAGCAAAATTTCACTCTCATCAAACTTTTGAAGAGCAGGTTTGACAGCCGGTTCAGTTCCAACAAAAACAACATCACCAAATTTTTTTCGACAAAAATCGATACAAGCACAAGTCAAAGTGTTGCACGCCAACACAACAACGTCAAAACGAAAAAACTTACGAATTTTTGTCAAATTGTTATATGTGATTTTTTGAAGCTCTTCGTTGGACTTGTTTCCATATGGCAAATTTTTGTCATCACAAAAAAGAAGAAAATTTCCGTCTGGGCAAGCCTTCACGCATTCCCTCAAAACATTTGCCCCACCGCTCCCACTGTCAATCAAAAGAATATTTTTCATAGTTTATATATATGCATTTCCAAGCAATTTTGAGTTAAAACCCAGAATTTCCCACACAAGACGCAATACAATCACGAATATCTCAAAAAAAATCCAAAAATAAGTTGATTTTTGTAAATCTATATGCTATAATAGGTCAGTAATTTAGAGAACTTTGAAGGAGAACAAACATGGCAAACATCAAATCTGCAAAGAAAAGAATTTTGATTGAAAGAGAAAGAAGAGTTCAAAACAACTCCGTAAAATCTGAAATCAAGACATATGAAAAGAAATTCAAATCAATTCTCGCAGAAGACGCATCAAAAGCAGAAGAAGCATACAGAATTCTTGTTTCAAAACTTGACAGCGCTGCAAGAGAAAATGTCATTCACACAAATTCTGCAAACAGAAAGAAAGCACACTATGCAAAATTGTTAGAAAAAGCAAGCAAATAGTTTTTTGATTGCATTTGTTTTTTGACAGACATATAAAAAAAGTATGCAAAAGTGCATGCTTTTTTCTTTACCCCTTTGACGAAAGCATTTTTGTGTGATATAATCCAAATATGATAAGAATAACAAAAAACTGGTCAACCCTTTTGAGTGAAGAATTTCAAAAGCCATATTTCAAAAATTTGCAGGAATTTTTGGAAGAAGAATATTCCACTCACACAATCTATCCAACCATGGAAAACATTTTCACAGCATTGAATGTTGTGAAATTTGAAGATGTAAAAGTTGTCATCATCGGACAGGACCCATATCACGAGCCAAATCAGGCACATGGGCTTGCTTTTTCTGTTCAAGACGGTGTCACTCTCCCACCATCACTTGTGAACATCTACAAAGAGATTGAGAGCGACCTTGCAATCAAATGCGAGCAATCTGGAAACTTACTCCGATGGGCAAAGCAAGGCGTGTTGCTTCTCAACACAAGCCTGACCGTAAGACGCGGACAAGCAAACAGCCACAAAGGAAGAGGATGGGAGATTTTTACAAGCAAAATCATCCAACTCCTTGCAAAGCGCGAAGACCCAATGGTGTTCATTCTTTGGGGCTCAAATGCACAATCTTTTGCGCCTGAAATCGGCAAACAACATCTTGTCATAAAATCCCCACACCCAAGCCCTCTTTCAGCCTATCGTGGATTTTTTGGTTCAAAACCATTTTCAAAAACAAATGACTTTTTGGTCAGCCACAACAAAACACCAATCGACTGGCATTAAAAAAACAGCGACAAAGCTGTTTTTTTGATATGTCTTTCTCCCTTTTTTGTGAATTTTAATATTGATATTTTTTTCTTTTGAAAACAAAACACAAAATGGTAACGACAAGAGCAAGCGCTTCAGCAACAACAACAGAAAGCCAAATCCCATTAAGCCCAAACCAAATTGGCATAACCAAAATTGTTACAACTTGGAACAAAAGAGTTCTTGCAAACGAAATAAGAGCAGAAATGAACCCATCATTAAGTGAAGTGAAAAAGGAAGAGCCAAAAATATTCATTCCGCAAACAAGAAACATAAAACCATAAAGTCGCATTCCATTCACTGTCAAATCAAGCAACTCTCCATCATATCCCACAAAAATGCTTGAAAGTGGTGACGCCAACGCTTCCGTCAAGCCAGTCATCACAACACCCGTAATGGCAATCAGAATCAAACTTTTTTTAAGGATATTTTTCAATTCATCGTGATTTTGCGCGCCATAGTGATATCCAATGATTGGTGCAGTTCCAATCGAATAACCAATGAAAACCGCTGCAAAGATGAAGGAAACATACATGACAACGCCATATGCAGCAACACCGTTTTCGCCGGCAATTTCAAGCAATTTCATGTTAAAAAGCATGCTGACAATTGAAGATGAAACATTTGTCAAAAGTTCAGATGAGCCATTCAAACAAGATTGCCCAATTGCTTTAAAATCAAATTTTGTTTTCACAAGTTTCAATGTGCTTTTGTTGTTTTTGTTTAGGAAATAAAATAATGGAACAATCCCGCCAACGACATAACTTATTACAGTTGCAACAGCAGCACCAACAAGCCCCCATTTGAACACCGCAACAAAAAGTGCATCCAAAATGATGTTTGTCACTCCCGCAACAACAGTAACGATAAAGCCCAGCATAGGTTTTTCAGCAACAATAAACATGCTTTGAAAAAGATTTTGAATCATATAAATAAAATTTGTTGCAAGCAAAATTCTTCCATACAAAACACAATCGGAAATCATATCAGGAGTTGCACCCAACAAACGTGAAATTGGTTCAATAAAAATGAAACCAACGGCCGACAAAATCATTCCAATAATCAATGTAAAATAAATCACCATGGAGAAAATCTTGTTAGCCTTTTCCTGATCCCCTTCTCCAAGTGTTTTTGAAACAAGCGCACTCCCACCTGCTCCCATCATAAAACCAACCGCTCCCAAAATCATAATCACAGGCATAACCAAATTGATTGAAGCAAATGCGGTTTTTCCCGCAAAATTTGACACAAAAAGCCCATCAACAATACTGTAAATTGATGTAAAAATCATCATCAAAATCGAAGGAACAACTGCTTTAAACAGTTTTTTATATGTAAAATGCTCTGACAAATGAACAGCCATTATTTTTTCTCCTTAAAGTATACTTTCACACATTCTGCAAGAGCAGGGATTATTTCTTTAAACGCAAAATCAGATGTGTTCAAACAAAGATGATATTTTTCTTTTTCTCCCCAATCACCTGACCCCAACAAAAGACTATGTCTTTTCCTTGCTTTGTCAATTCTTTTGATTTCTCTCATCAACTGCCTGTCAGTCAATTTTTCATCTTTCGGTGCTTTTTCACGACATCTTTTCAACTTAAAGTCATCGTCAGCATAGACAAAAACATTCAAGGGTTTCAAATCTCTCAAAATCACATCAGCACATCTGCCAACAAAAACACAATCACCTTGTTGAGCGAGTTGTTTGATGATTTTTTGTTCCAAAACCAAAACTTCTGTTGCCTGTTTTTGATGAGCGGAATAAAGCGAAAAACTTCTGCTTATTATGTATGGAAAATCATCATTGCTTATTTTTTCAATGCCTTCAATATATTTTTCATCAAATTTGCTCTGTTTCAGCATCTCATCAATGATTGCCTTGTCATAATATTTGAACCCCAAAAATTCTGCAAGTCTTTTTGCAACTTCTCTTCCACCACTTCCAAACTCACGGCTGATTGTGATAATTTTATTCATCTTACACCTCCAAAAATCATAAAAAATCTCGGTTACAAAAATAACCGAGCTCACCCGACATCTTATCAACTCATGTTTTTTTTCAAAACGATGCTACGGCACCGAGTTCTCCGATGATCGATATTCAATTCTCTTTCATTATATCCAAAGGAAGCAGAAATGTCAACAAATATCATGACCCAAACACAAAATTCCACTTCAAAATCAAAGCAAC
>CAYOEW010000023.1:0-13528 GCA_964403245.1 uncultured Lachnospiraceae bacterium | reverse complement strand
ACCGCATGGGCAAAGTGGGAAACCTTCTGCTGATTGGACAATTTTTACATACGCAAACATGGTCATATCCCTTTGTCAGCACCTCAACATCAAAGCAGTCAATTTGATTGGGCATTCGTTTGGTGGAAGAATTGCAATCATAATTTCTGTTGTGTGCAAAGATATGGTGCAAAGGGTTGTGCTTGTTGACAGCGCAGGTTTGAAGCCGAAAAGGAGTTTGACATATTATTGGAAAATCTATTCTTACAAAATTCGCAAAAAACTCAAAATGAATGTTTCAAAATATGGGAGTTGCGACTATCTCGCGCTTGACGATGGAATGAAAAAAGTTTTCAACAGCATCGTCAACACTCATTTGGATGATTTTTTGTCATCCATAACTGCAAAAACTTTGATTATTTTTGGAAAAAATGATGATGTAACTCCGATTTATATGGCAAAGCGTTTCAAAAGAAAAATCAAAAACTCAAAATTGATTTTACTTGAAAATGCGGGACATTTTTGTTTTGTTGACAGACGATATGAATTTTTGACATTGCTGTCGGATTTTTTGAACAAGGAGGAGTGATGTTTGTTTTGTATGCTTTTTTGTTTACACTTTTTGTTGCGCTTTTGAGTCTGATTTATTTCAAAATTTATCAACTTGAAAATTATAAAATAAAGAAATACATAAAAAATGTTTTTGGCGGGCGTTTCGCGTTTGGTGACAAAAGTTTTTTGGTGTTTACAAAAAGAATTAAAAGGTTGATTTTAATCAATTTTTTGCTGTTTTTCACGTATTTTTTGCTGTTTTTTCATTTTATTTCAATTTTTTGGGTTGCAATTTTGATTGTAATTTTGTTTGTTCTTTTCAGTCCAATTATTGTTGTTTTTTCATTTTTAATTTCTTTTCCATTTGAAAATTTGATTAAAAAAAATTATTTAAAAAAAGCAAAAACAAAACTTGCAAAGTGCAGGTGCAAAAAAATTGCAATCACTGGAAGTTATGGAAAAACATCCACAAAAAACATTCTTTTTTCACTTTTGAAGGAAGAATTTGACGTTTGTGCAACTCCAAAAAGTTTTAACACTCCGATGGGAATTTCAAAGACAATTTTGGAAAATTTGAAAGAAACAGATGATTTCTTTGTTGTTGAAATGGGTGCAAGAAGAAAAGGTGACATTGAGTTTTTGGCAAAATATGTGGGAGTTGATTTTGCAATCATAACTCCAATTGGAAATTGCCATTTGGAAACTTTTGGGAATTTGCAAAACATTGAAAACACCAAATTTGAACTTTGCGAAAACACGAAAGATGTTGTTGTTTTCAATGGGAAAAGCAGGTCAACGAAAAAACTTTTTGAAAGATATTCTCGCAAAAAATTTCTTGTATGCACAAATGGAAGTTTTGCATTTGCAAAAAAAATTAAGACGACATCTGACGGCTCGGAATTTGTCATGTCAATTGATGGAAAAGAATTTGATTGCAAGACCAAACTTCTTGGCAAATCAAACATTGACAACATTGTCGTTGCTTCCGCAATGGCATATCTTTTGGGGGAGAGTGTTTTTTCAATCCAGAAGGCGATTGGCTCTCTCAAATCCATTCCGCACAGGCTTGAACTTGTTAGGGGAGATTTTGTCAATGTGATTGATGATTCATACAACAGCAACCTTGATGGCTTTTTGCAGGCTCTGGATGTCTTGAAGAATTTTCAAGGAAGAAAAATTGTCGTTTCGCCTGGGATTGTGGAACTTGGGGCAAGGCAGGAAGAAGTTAATGTTTGTGTCGCAAGGGAAGTTGCGAAAGTTTCGGATTATTTTGTGATTATGAACAAGACAAACAAAATTTCGCTTCTTGCTGGAGCGAAAGATGGGGGAATGGCGGATGAACAAATTTTCTTTGCTGACACACGTGAAAAGCAAAAAGATATTTTGAAGAATATTTTGAAAAAAGGGGATGTTGTTTTGTTTGAAAACGATTTACCTGACAACATGAAGTGAAAAAAGGAGAAAAAAATGAAAGAAGTGATTTTGTTTGGTGGAGCAAGTGTGGAACACGACATTTCAATCATCACTGCCGTTCAGACAATGTGGGCGATTGGGAAAGGTGTTTTGCCGATTTATGTTGACCGCAAGGGGATTTGGTGGACGGCTGACAATTTGGATGATGTGAGTGTGTTTGAAAATTTTGAGAAGAAAGCAAAAAATAAGAAAAAATTGACTTTACTTTTGGGAACAAATCAACTTTTGCAGGAAAAACGCGGAAAATTTGTCAAATTTGACCGCATTTCGTGTGTGATAAATTGTTGTCATGGGCGAATTGGTGAGGACGGGTGTGTGCAAGGGCTTTTCAAACTTTGTGACATTTGCGAAACGTCATCAAACCCGACAACCATGGCGCTGTGCATGGATAAGACATTTATGAAAGATGTTTTTAAGGCGAACGACATCAAGTCCCCAGCATATGTATATTTTGACAAATGTGAATATGAGCAAAACACCAAATTACACAAAAAAATCGAAAAAATTGGATTTCCGCTTGTTGTTAAACCGGCAAATTTGGGGAGTAGCATTGGGATTTCGGTCTGCAAGAACGAAAAAGAACTTTCTGATGCAATCAATCTTGCTTTTGAGTTTGACAGAAAAGTTTTGATTGAGGAATTTGTTCAAAATCTCAAAGAATTTAATTGCGCATGCTTTGTTTACAAGTCCCAACTTTTCACTTCAAGTGTTGTGGAAGTGAAAAACAAGAAAGAAATCTTTTCTTTTGAAGACAAATATCTTTGCGAAGAGTCAACTTCCTGTGAAGCAGAAAAAAGGCTCGCAAAAAAGGTTCAAATTTTGACAGAGAAGATATACAAACTTTTGGGGTGCAGTGGAGTTGTCAGAGTGGATTTTTTGTATGATGCCAAACAGGAAGTTTTGTATGTCAACGAAGTCAACGCAATTCCCGGCTCGCTTTCGTTCTATCTTTTCAAAGGAGTACCCTTCAAAGAACTTCTCAACAGTCTTGTTTTGCAAGCCAAACAGGAAAAAATTGAAGATGAAAAACTTTTGACAACTTTTGAGAGTGATGCACTCAAAATTTTTAAATCTGCTGGCGAAATGCGAAAAAAATAGGTGCAAAAAAGCACGAAAAACAACTTTTTTTGACATGGCGGCACGCATGATGTTTGAAAGTATTAAAATAGGTTGTGAAAGGAGAAAATATATGCAACTTTCCAAAATTTTTGATGGAATCAAAACGAAAAACAAATATTCCGATTGTGATATCAAATCATTAAGTCGGGACAGTCGCACGAGAAACGAAGGATGTGCATATTTTTGCTTTTCAAAGGACGCTGACCAATCGCTTCGTCAATGCTCACAGGCATTTGAAAATGGAGCAAAGGTGATTGTGTCTGCATTTGACCTTGACTTGAAAAATTCGATTAAAGTTGGGGATGTGCGTGAGTGTTTTGCAGTTGCCTGTGCAAATTTCTATGGTCGCGCGTGTGACAGGCTTAAAATTGTTGGCGTGACTGGAACAAATGGAAAAACTTCAATTTGTCACATTACTCGTCAGATTATGGAAAATGCCGGTTGCAGTGTGGGTGTGATTGGAACAAGTGGAGTTTTCTTTTGTGGGAAAGAGTTTGCCTGTCCGCTTACAACTCCGGACGCCGACTTTTTGCACAAGACGTTCCGTCAGATGTTGGATGCGGGAGTGGAATATGTCATCATGGAAGTTTCGGCTCATGCGATTGACCAAAAACGTGTTTTTGGAATCAAATTTGAAATTGGAGTTTTGACAAACATCACACAGGACCATCTGGATTATTTTCAAACTTTTGAGAACTATGAAAAATGCAAACTTTCCTTCTTTGACAAACATAACATGAAGACGGCAATTGTCTGCTCCGATGACGAAAGTGCAAGGAAAGTGACAGAAAAATCGGATTTTCCGATTTTGAGTTATGCCATAACAAACCCCGCTGATGCTTTTGCAATCGACATATGTTGTTCGATGAATGGAACGCATTTTGTGGCGAATGTTTTGGATTGTTTGCTTGAAGTGAAGACAAATTTGATTGGGGAATATAATGTTTATAATTGTTTGGCATCGCTTGAAATTTGCAAGTGCCTTGGACTTGAAAAAGAAGAACTTGAAAAGGGTGTGAGCCTTCTTAAACCTGTTGAAGGGCGATTTAATGTTGTTGAAGTGGACGGGAAATTTGTTGTGATTGACTATGCACATTCACCGGACGGGATTGAAAATATTTTGAAAACCGCTCGGGAACTTTGTGACCAAAAGGTGTTCTTGATTTTTGGATGTGGTGGAAATCGCGACAAAACCAAGCGTGCAATTATGGGGAAAATTGCGAGCGAAAATGCGGATTTTGTTTGCTTGACAGACGACAATCCACGCTTTGAGAAATCGCTTGATATCATTGCGGACATTGAAAGCGGAATGAACAAATCTCACATGGTTGAGCCTGACCGCGCCAAAGCAATTTGGAAGGTGCTGGATATTGCGAGAGAGGGTGATATCATCTTGATTGCCGGCAAGGGTGCAGAAAAATATCAAGAGAAAAATGGCGTAAAAAGGCATTTCAGCGATTTTGATGTTGTGAAAAAATATGCAAAATCAAAAGGAGAAGTATGACAGTCAAATATATTATTTGTGCACTCTTGTGCTTGACGTTTTCAAGCCTGATTGCACCATTTGTGCTTTGGTGTTGCAAAAAACTCAAAGCGTCGCAAAGCATTTTGCATTATGTGGACAAGCATGCGTCAAAAGAAGGAACGCCGACAATGGGTGGATTGATTTTTCTTTTCACTCTTCTTTTTGCGGGGTTGTTTTTGTTTGACGGAGAAACATTTTCCGCATGGTTTGTCATTGCGGTCACATTTTCATATGCGATTTTGGGATTTTTGGACGATTTCATCAAGGTGCATTTTCATCACAACGAAGGGCTCAAACCTTATCAAAAAATCATTGGACAAGTTGGGGTCGCGCTTATTGTTGCGATTTATCTTTTTCTTGCAAAAAAGACAGAAGTTTTCTTTTTTGGATTTGAATTTGACATTGGATTTTGGATTATCCCGCTCGCAATTTTGGTTATGGTTGCAACAACAAACAGTGTCAATCTCACAGATGGTTTGGATGGGCTTGCGGGTGGAGTGAGTTTTGTTTATTGCATCGTGTTTGGCGTCATTCTTGCATGCCTTTCGAGTGTTGAGATGTCAAATCTTGCACTTTTATGTTTTGGACTTGCTGGTGGGCTTTTGGGCTTTTTGATGTTCAATTCCTATCCCGCAAAAATTTTCATGGGAGACACAGGTTCGCTTGGGCTTGGTGGATTTATTGGTGTGGTTGCGCTTATGTCGGGAATGGAACTTCTTTTGCCGTTTATGGGGATTATGTTTGTGCTCTCCGCTGTCAGTGACATAATTCAGGTTCTTCATTTCAAGCGCACAAAAAAGCGGGTGTTTTTGATGGCACCACTTCATCATCATTTTGAGAAAAAAGGAGTGCATGAAAACAAAATTGTCGTCGTATATATAGTTGTAACAACGGCAGTTTCTCTCACTGTTTTGGCGTGTTTTTTGTCCGTTGGAATTTGATTTTCAAAAGGACAAAATATGAGAATAAAAAACAAAAAGGTTTTGGTGTATGGTCTGGGTGACAGCGGAAGAAGTGCAATCAAACTTTTGCAATCGCATGGGGCGAAGGTGTCGTTTTTTGATGACGACTTCAAATATGCCGAATATGTTGGTTTTGAGCGAAATCCGACCGAAAAAGGATATGACTTTGTGGTTGTAAGCCCGGGCGTGAGAATGCTTGGAAACAAGATGTTGCAAGAGTTTGAAAAGAGAAACGTTCCAATCATTTCCGAACTTGACCTTGCCTATCTTTTTTGCAAGGGAAAAATTGTTGGTGTCACCGGGACAAACGGAAAAACAACAGTGTGTATGCTTACAAACAAAATTCTTTCGACTGCGGGATACAAAACTTTTTTGTGCGGAAATATTGGGTTGCCATTTTCATCAATTTGTGACAGAACAACAAAGGATTGTGTGATTGTTTTGGAAATCAGCAGTTTCCAACTTGAACTGACTTCACTTTTGAAGCCAAATATTGCGTGCATGTTGAACGTCCGACCAGACCATTTGGACAGACATGGCTGTTTTGAGGAATACAGACGCGTCAAGGGACTGATTGCTCGAAATTTGGAAAGAAAAGATGTTTTGATTTTGAATTTTGACGATGACGAAACGAAAAGAATGATATTGCACAAAAATCATATGTTTTTTTCAAAACTCCAACTCAAAAAAGGTGTGTTTGTCAAACGCAATCAAATTTATGTCAACAAAAAGCCGTTTTTGAGTTTGAACAGCATTTGTTTGCCGGGGAAATATAATTTGGAGAATGTGCTTGCAAGTGTGAGCATATGTTCAAACTTCAAAAAGGTCACTCCGCAGGTTGTTGAAAATGCTGTTTCAAATTTTTCACCTGCAAATCACAGAATGCAGTTGGTTGGAAAAATTGATGGCGTAACTTTTGTCGATGACAGCAAGGCAACAAATGTTGCATCGACAATTGCTTGTGTGGATGCGTTTTCGGACAATCCAATTTTGCTTTTGATGGGTGGACTTGGAAAAGATATTGACTATGACGAACTCTTTTCAAAAAAATATCCAATCAAAAAGGTGATATGTTTTGGCGATGACAGAGAAAAAATTTTCAGCCAAGCAGTTTTCAGAAAAATTCCCGCAGAGAAATTTGAAAAGTTTGATGATGCTGTTTTAAACGCAAAAAAGAGTGCAAAAAGTGGAGAATGTGTTCTTCTTTCTCCTGCTTGCGCAAGTTTTGACGAGTTTCAAAGTTACGCCGAGCGTGGCGACAGATTTGTGGAACTGGTTTTGGGAAGTGATGATGAAAAATAGGCATTTGGACAGGCAGAGATTTTTTGTGGTCTTGCTCGTTTTGTTTTTGGCGACAATGGGTTGCATCTTTGTTTATTCTGCAAGCAGTTATTCTGCAAAATATCGCTATGGGAATGAATATTTTTTTCTTTTCAAACAACTTTTTGGGGTTGTTTTGGGTGTCTGCGGAATGATTTTTTTCGCGTTTTTTGACTATCACCTTTTGAAGAGATTTCGTTGGTGGGTGTTGTTGGTGAGTGTGATTTTGCTCGTCTTGGTGTTTGTCCCGGGCTTTGGTGTGCAAAGTTATGGCGCAAACAGGTGGGTGAATTTTCTTGGAATTTCCATTCAGCCGTCAGAAATTGCAAAATTTTCTCTTGTGCTGTTTTTGGCGTCCTATCTTTCCGAAAATCACGACAAAATCAAAACTTTCAAGGGACTTTTGCCACCGCTTGCAGTTGCCGGAACACTTTGCCTTCTTGTGATTGTCGAACCCAGCATGAGCGTGACAATGTGTCTTGCTTTTGTCACATTTTTCATGTTGCTTTTGGGTGGGATGACAAAAAAACATACACTCATTTTTTCTTCAATTGGCGGATGTGTTGTTCCGCTTTTGATTTTGGCTGAACCTTATCGAATGAAAAGGCTCTTTGCTTTTCTTGACCCTTGGGCATCTCCACAAGGGGAAGGTTTTCAATTGATTCAATCGCTTTATGGCCTTGGAAATGGCGGTTGGTTTGGGGTTGGACTTTTCAATTCAAGACAAAAATATCTCTTTCTTCCATTTGCCGAAAGTGACTTCATCTTTTCAATCATAGGTGAAGAATTGGGACTTGTCGGATGCGTTTTTCTCATGTCAGCCTATGCCACACTTGTGTTTTTGTTGTTCAAAATTGGACTGTCGGCAAAAGACAGATTTGGATGTTTGCTTTCTTGTGGAGTTGGACTTGTGATTGCTGTTCAAACTTTGCTTAACATTGCAGTCGTAACAGGCTCAATCCCACCGACCGGCTTGCCGTTGCCATTCATTTCATCTGGCGGGACAAGTGTTGCAGTGTTTATGAGCGCGGTGGGGATATGTTTGAATGTGAGCGGGCAGAGTAAGAAAAAATGAAAAATGCACATATGTTGGTGCATTTTTTATCAATAAAAATTAACTCTTTTTCATGTTGGACGCATAAAATGATATTATGGGTGAAAAATTTTTTATTGAAGGTGGGCGTAAACTTGAAGGCGAAGTGAAGATAAGTGGTTCAAAAAATGCTTTCTTGCCAATTTTGGCGGGATGCGTGTTGTGTGATGGGGAAATTGAACTTCAAAATCGCGTTGAACTTTCGGATATTGACAATATGTGCAAAATTTTGAATGTTTTGGAAATTCAAACGAATTTTGACAAAGACAGAATTTACATAAACACGCAAAACGCAAAAAATGGAACAATTTCGCATGAACTTACTCAAAAAGTTAGGGCGTCAATTTTTCTTTTGGGAGCACTTTTGGGCAGATTTCGAAGCGCTGTGATTGCATATCCGGGTGGATGCAAGATTGGGGCAAGGCCGATTGACATACACTTGAAAGGTTTTCGGTCGTTGGGGGCAAAAATTGTCGAAAGACATGGCTACATAACCTGCAACGGCGAAAACATGAAAGCGGGCAAAGTTGTGCTTGACTTTCCAAGTGTTGGTGCGACTGAAAGTTTGATGATGTGTGCGACACTTTTGGATGGAAGAACAATTTTGAAAAACACTGCAAAAGAACCAGAGATTGTTGACCTTCAAAATTTTTTGAATAAGTGTGGAGCAAAAATTGTTGGTGCTGGAACTGACCAAATTGAAATTGAAGGCGTGAAAAAGTTGCATGGATGTTCACATTTTGTCATGCCCGACCGAATTGAAGCGGGAACTTTTCTTCTTGCCGTTGCGACTTGTGGCGGAGATGTGCTTGTTGATGGAGCAATTTGCGGGGATAATGAATGTCTTTTGTCGTTTTTGAAGCAAACTGCTTGCAAAATTTCAGTCTTTAATGATAAAATAAGGTTGAAAGCGACAGAAAGGCTTTCTTCAATCGAAAAAATTGAAACAATGCCATATCCATTTTTCCCAACCGACTTGCAAGCACAAATGACGACTTTGCAGGCGGTCAGCAATGGAGTTTGTCTTTTGAGAGAAAATGTTTTTGAAAATCGTTTTTCTCATGTTGCAGAACTCAAAAAAATGGGTGCAGACATTGTTCAAAGCGGTCAAATGGTGCTGATTAAGGGCGTGGAAAGACTGTATGGCGCGGATGTGTTTGCTGGCGACCTTCGAGCAGGTGCTTCGCTTGTTGTTGCGGGGCTGAAAGCGGATGGCTACACAACTGTGCACAACATTCACTACATCGACCGCGGATATCAGAGAATTGAAGAAAAATTTTCGTCACTTGGAGCAAAAATCAAAAGGATTGAAATTGAGTAAAAAACTGATTATAACTCTCTGTGTAATTTTTGGATTTGTGGCGGTGCTACTCATTCTTTTTTGGACTCTTTTTGGGCTTTCAAGCGTAAGTGTGAAGTTTTCTTCCACAAGAGAAAATTTGACAATCACCGAACAGGAAATTGTGGAAGCGGGGCAGTTTCGATATGGCGCTTGCGTGCTTTTTGAGGGCAAAAAGTCTTCCATTCAAAAAATTGAAAACATGGCAAAAGAAAATCCAAATTTTGCATATTTGCGTGTGGTCAACATTGAAACAGTTTTTCCAAACAAATTTGTCATTCATGTGCAAGAACGCGAAGAGTTGTTTGCTGTTGAAAATGAAGACAGGTTTTTGATTTGTGACCGCGATTTAAGAGTTTTGAACATTTTGGACAACTTCCAAAGTGAGCAAGACAACGCCATTCTTTTGAAAAATCTTGAAATCAAAAATCAGACGATTGAAATTGGTGATTTTTTGCAGACAAGCCAAAGTTCAATCAAAAAACTTTATTCCGCTTTTTTGGAGAGTGGTCGTGACCTTTCGGCAATACGTGGAAAGTTCAGAGAAATCACATTGGGCACTTGCACGGATGAGTTTCAAAAGACTTATGACTCGGTTGAACTCAAAACCTTCCAAAATCGCAAATTTGTGATTAACAACATTGATTTTGCGTTGTCGGGAAAGGTTAAGAAGATGTTTTCAGCCGAAACATCTCTCTTCACACAACAAACAGACGAAGATGGGAATATCACAAACGCAAATGGTGAAATTTTGTATGTTGTCAAGACTCAAAGTGGAGAATATGTGAATTTCAATTCAGTCAAGGATTTGACTGATGGTGAGGGTGAGAAAATATATCACGAAACGGACAAGGTTGCATTGACATACTCGCTTCTTGCGAATTGTTATATCAAGGTGGACAATCTTACACTTTCAAAACACATAAATCGCACTGAAAAGGACATATATTACGCGATTGTCGCTGAAAGTTAGGACAAATTCAATTTTTTCGCATATTCACTTGATAAAAAAACGCAATCGGTGATATAATCCAAGCAAAGACAGGAGAAAGATATGATTGACATAAATTTGATCAGAACAAACAAAGAACTTGTAAAAGAAAACATAAAAAAGAAGTTTCAGGACTCAAAACTTCCACTTGTTGATGAAGTTGAAGTGCTTGACAAAAAAATCCGCACTCTCAAACAGGAAGGGGATGATCTGCGTGCTTCAAGAAATTCTCTTTCAAGCAAAATTGGAATGCTCATGAAAGAAAAGCAAATTGAAGAAGCGAACAAAATCAAAGAGCAGGTGAAGGCAAACAATTTGCGTATTGCTGAAATTGAAAAAGAAGAAGAAGTTTTGGCTGAAAACATCAAAAAAATCATGATGCTCATCCCAAACATTTTGGACGAAAGTGTTCCAATCGGAAAAGATGACAGCGAAAATGTTGAAATTGAACGTTTTGGCGAAGCAAAAGTTCCAGATTTTGAAATTCCATATCACGCTGACATTTTGAACAGTTTTTGCGCACTTGACAAAGACAGCGCAGGCAGAACAAGTGGAAATGGGTTCTATTATCTCATGGGTGACGGTGCACGCCTTGTCAGTGCAATGATTTCATATGCTCGTGACTTTATGATTGAAAAAGGGTTCACATATTGCATCCCACCTTTCATGATAAGGGGTGATGTCGTAAACGGCGTGATGAGTTTTGCTGAAATGGACGCAATGATGTACAAGATTGAAGGCGAAGATTTGTATCTCATCGGAACAAGTGAGCACTCAATGATTGGAAAATTTAAAGGTCAAATTATTGATGAAAAACAACTTCCTTTGACTTTGACATCTTACAGTCCATGCTTCCGAAAAGAAGTTGGGGCTCACGGAATTGAAGAGCGAGGAATATATCGTGTTCATCAGTTTGAAAAACAGGAAATGGTTGTTTTGTGCAAACCTGAAGAGAGCATGCAGTGGTATGAAAAAATGTGGAGATTTTCGGTTGAACTCTTCCGCAGTTTGAACATTCCAGTCCGCCAACTTGAATGTTGCAGTGGTGACCTTGCAGATTTGAAGGTTAAGAGTTGTGACATTGAAGCATGGAGCCCAAGACAACAAAAATATTTTGAAGTTTGTTCATGCTCAACACTTGGCGATGCACAGGCAAGAAGATTGGGAATTCGTGCAAAAGGAGAAAAGGGAACTTATTATCTCCACACACTCAACAACACTGTTCTTGCTTCAACAAGAGCGTTGATTGCTCTTTTGGAAAACAATTTGCAAGCAGACGGAAGTGTGCTTATTCCAAAACCACTTCAAATGTATATGGGTGGCAAAACAGTGATTGTTCCAAACAAGAAATAAAAAGGCTGATTTTCAGTCTTTTTTTTGACTAAATATTGTGTTTATGCAAAATTTTAAGCAATTTTGACCACGATTTATGTCAATTTTGCTTATATGGATGAAAAATTATGTCAAAAGCAACAAATTTGCAAGAATAAAAATGAATAATTATAAAAAAAAGTAAATTTTTATAAACTTTGTGTGTTTTTGTTTGACTTTTTGTCAGAAAATATCTAAAATAATCGATATAAGAGGGGCATGATGGCAAAAGATTGTGTTACAGTAATTGAAATAGGGTCTTCCAAACTCAATGCGGTTGTTGCGCAAAAGGGTGTCAACGGCATTTTCAATCTCAAAGCAAAGACTTCAGTCGACTATGCTGGCTTTTTTGAAGGTGACTTCATTGAAAAAGGTGCACTTGAAGACGCTGTCAAAAGTTTGTTTGCGTCACTCATGTCTGTTTACAAGAAAAAAATCACAAAAATTTATGTCAGTGTTCCGTCCGAATTTTCAAAGGTTGTTTTGACAAGCGCGCAACTCAATTTCAGATACAAACACACAGTCCGACCAAACGATTTGGAAACGCTCAAATCCGAAGCGGCAAAATCGGTGTCTGTTGAGGATATGGAAGTTTTGTCCGCAAATCCAATTTATTTCACTTTGGATGACAATCGCAAGACAAACGACCCACTCAAACTCAAAGTAAACAAAATTTCTGCAGAAGTTTCACTTGTTTTGGCACAAAGTTCGTTCATCAATCTTTTCAACAAGATTTGGACAAGATTGGGCATTGAACAGGTTGAATATTTGAGTGAACCTTTGTGTGAGGCGCTTTTGGTTGTTGACAAAATTGAAAGAGAACGCACTTGCATTGTCATTGATGTTGGTGCAAGGTCAACAAGCGTGGCGTTTGTCAAAGGTGATGGACTGACAAATTTGGTTTCCTTTTCAATGGGTGGCTCTCATGTCACAAATGACCTGTCGGAAGCATGCTCAATTTCATATGGTGATGCACGCAACTTGAAAAAACAAATTGTTTTGTCACTCAAGGGTGGAGAAAATGATTTCTATGAACTTGCGACTTTGGGTGGAAGGGTTTTGAAAATTCCACTTTCGTTTGCAAACGAGGTTGTGTGCTACCGCATCGAACTTATCGCGAAGACAGTGAACGAATGCATCCGACTTTTCGCAAAAGAATTTGTTCCATATTATCCAATCTATCTTTGTGGTGCAGGACTGAGCAAAATCAAAGGCGGAAAAGATTTCTTTGCAAAGTGCATAGGTCGAAACATTGCATATGGCGTTCCTCCAATTCCAGCAATGGATAAGCCGGAAAATTCGGCACTTTTGGGACTTGTTTCAAAAGCGCTTGATGAAAACTGACGAAATATCCGTCAAAATTGACCGAAAAATACATAAAAATTCTTGCCAAAATTGATATTTTGAGTTAAAATAAAAAAAACAAGGAGTTCTCATGGAAAACACAAACAATTCAACATCAATCGTAAAAATCAAAGTGCTTGGCGTTGGCGGGGGCGGAAATAATGCCGTAAACCGCATGATTGAAGCAAATGTTGCTTCCGCAGAATTTGTTGCAATCAACACTGACAAACAAGCTCTTCTCATCTCAAAGGCGGACAAACGTTTGCAAATTGGTGAACGTCTTACCGGTGGAAGAGGTGCTGGTGCAATTCCTGAAATTGGAAGAAAGGCTGCCGAAGAAAGCAAATCGTCAATCACAGAAATTCTCAAAGGCACAGACCTTGTGTTTATCACAGCAGGTATGGGTGGCGGAACAGGAACAGGTGCTGCTCCTGTGATTGCTCAAATTGCAAAAGAACTT
>CAYOEW010000022.1:0-13678 GCA_964403245.1 uncultured Lachnospiraceae bacterium | reverse complement strand
TTGTTTTTCTTTGCTTGTTCAAACAAATCTCTCACTCTGCTTGCGCCAACGCCAACAAACATTTCCACAAAATCAGAACCGCTGATTGAAATGAAAGGAACTTTACTTTCTCCCGCAACCGCTCTTGCAAGAAGGGTTTTACCAGTTCCCGGTCTTCCAACAAGAAGCACACCTTTTGGAATTCTTGCACCAAGGTCAGTAAATTTCTTTGGATTTCGAAGGAATTCGACAATTTCTTGAAGTTCTGCTTTTTCTTCATCCATGCCAGCAATATCTGAAAACTTCACTTTTGTCATGGCATAGGACTTGACCTTTGTTTTTCCAAAAGACATCGCACTGTTGTTTGCGCCCTTAAGCATTCTTGAAAGCATCCAGAAGATGAAAATTGCAAATCCAACATAAAGGATTGGGATGATGATATCCCAAAAATTCACGCCTGCCGGAGCATATACTGTTCTGATGCCACGACTGTCGCAAAGATACAAAACTTGTTGCAAAGTGTATTCGTCATATTCAAAATAATAGTCAGAATAACTTGGAACTTGATTTTCCTTGATTTTGGAGTTTTTTACCAAAACATACGCTTTGCCGTTTTTGTAATAAAGAAAATCTGCTTTCTTCA
Source organism: uncultured Lachnospiraceae bacterium (assembly GCA_964403245.1). GTDB lineage: Bacteria > Bacillota > Clostridia > Christensenellales > UBA1242 > Caccovivens. The sequence continues at coordinate 13,056 of CAYOEW010000022.1, read as the reverse complement.
CCCCATCATCAGTGGAAAGACCTTGTTCGGTGAAGAGTTGGAGAGCGTCCGTTCTTGCAAGTTTTTCGCCATTATTCCCAAAATCAATGAACACCAATGCAAAAATTAAGACAGCCACCAAAGCGATAATCAAATATTTTAATTTGAATCCCCCTTGTTTTTTTTCGTTCATAAACACACCCCTTAAAGATATATTTTTAAATTTAATCTTAAGTATTCTATCATAAACAAAAAAATAAAACAACAAAACAGAGAGATTTTACAAAAATTTTATGTCACAAAAAGCAGAATTGCCCAGATATGCAAATTTTGTTGCTATTTTGTAAATATTGATACGCCAACTTTGAAGATTGTATGACTCAAATAGTTATCCCTTTCTTCCAAGCTTGAAAGAAAATTTTCAAACTGTTTTTTGTCGCTGTTGTGCATGATTGTGTAAAAATTTGGGATATCCGCCTGATTGTCACGCATGATTTGAAGTGCTTGTGCCGACCTTTCTCTGACCACCTGTTCCACAGCATTTGTAACTTCGTCAGTCACGACATAAAACTCTGCATTTTCTTCAATCATTCCTTCTTTGGACTCAATTTCGGAGAGCATGAGAGTAAGTTTTATGTCAATCAAAACAACAGGGATTCCATTTTCAAACACAACCTTTGTTTTTACATTTTGATTTAATATTTCAAAAATCAAATTTGCGTTTTTGAATATCTCTCCCGTAAAATTTTCCACCTCAATCGACCCAGTCTTAAAATTCCCTTGAAGAAGGTTGATTTTTTTCATATCAAGTCCGCTTAATTGTGTCACATATTTGCCATTTTTAAACAAAATCGTATCACCATTATTCAAAATTTTTTGTTCAGGATTTGAAGAAATTTGCTGTCCTTGACTTTTTCCTTCACCCTCATTTTCTTTTGCACTCCCACCGCTTCCAGAAGAATCAATCACAGTTGGGACACTCCCCTGTTCAAGTGTCAAAAACGGAATCAAACTGACTTTTGTTGGCCCAAAATATCCCTTGAAAAACAGTTCAAAACTTGAATCCGCAGAATAAATATAGTCATTGTTATAATTTATCAACTCACTGATTTTGATTGAACTTTCACTGTCCAGTTTTTGAACGGCACTAAGGAATTCTTTCGCTGAAACATCAGTTGCGATGAGTTTTGTGCTTTCCGCCAAATGTTTACTGCGGGAAAGGTAGTCCAAAAACTCCGAAACATCTTGTTGAAGAAGTTCACTGTTAAGCACAACAGTTTTCACATGAGAAAGCCCAATTTCTCTTCCAATATTAAGTCCCGCAAGATCCATTGCTTCCGACACGCTTCTCCCCGAAGAAGAAATGACTTTGTATGTTTCTGCAAAGGACTGTTCAGCCACTGGGACGAAAGCAAGAAGAGAAACTTCATATCTGTTTTCATCACTCTCATCCGCCACATCAATTCCAATTGCCGTCACAACAGAATATCTGTCAAGTTCCGCATCCATTCCAAGCGCAGGAAGTCCATAAAAAATTGAGATGAGAAGCATAACAAGAAACATCGGCGTTTTGAAAAGTTGTTTGAGATAATGTTTCATTGTTCTCTCCTTTTCTTGCACAACAGCAAAACTGTAACAAGCGGAACAATCACAAAACTGACAATCGACAAATATGACAGATAATTCTCACCATAGATGATTGTCTTGCTCAAATTAAGCACGAAGAAATTGATTGCAAAGACAAAAGCAATATCAAATGTCAAAACGCTGTAAACACTCCCCACGCGTTTGAAAACAAAGTCAAAACTGCTCATAAATCCTTTCAGATAGATTGCCAAATGAAAATATGCAAGGACAATGATGAGCATCATGGAAAATATGTCAATTCTTCCAATCCCGCCATAATCCTTCACATAACTCATTAGTTCAAAAATTGCAAATGGATGCATGAAGGATGTGTATGTGTAAGAGAAAATAAAAACCCCAACCACCAAACATATCAAGACCGCGGACAATCCAGCAAGAGAGAACACAATCTTCCATTCCCCCTTTTTGATTTTGATTTTATCCATAATCACAAACAAGAAAAGCACATCGCCGAAGGATGACACATGTTTGATTGTTGTAAGAAAAATGTCCAAACCGTTTGACTCAAACAAAAGCGGGCTCGAATTGATTCCAAAAAATCCAACGCAAATGCAGAACACAACTGTCAGCAAAATGATTGGGAAAAACAATTGCATCGTCCTTCCCATCACTCTTTCGCCAGAAATTGCCAAATGATTAACCACGGGCAAAAAGCAAAAGAGAAAAAGAATGTTCCCAGAATCTTTGTAAATCAAATTTCTGAAAAAGACATAGGTGATGTTGTATATCAGCACACTTTTCGCCAAAAAGAAAATCATGAAAAGCACAAACACAGCCGTTGCAACAATTTTTCCACAATATTTTCTAATCAGGTCTGAAAAAGATTGATTTGGAAACTTGTTTTTAAGAAGAAAAAACAAAAACAAAAGTCCAAATTCCACAATAAAAAGAAAAATCGGAATCAAAAAGCCTTCCAGTCCCGCTTCCTCATAAATCAATGACGGCAAAACAAGAATTTTGTTCGCAAAAAGCAAAACAAAGAGAATAATTGCCGTTTGCCATGCGTTTATCGTTCTATTTTCCATCATGCTCAATCCTTCGCGAATTATGATTTTTGAAAGACTTTGGACGATTGTCCATTTCGTTCAACGGGACTTTCAAAAGACCATCCTTGTTGTCTGAAAAAATAAACGGCGAAAACGGGGCAAGATATGGCGCGCCATAGTTCTCAACTGAATTCGCATAGGCAAGCACATAGATTGAACCGCCAATAATCCCCAGAATTCCAACCGATGCCCCAATCACAAGAAAAACAAATTGAAACAAGTTGATTTGAGCGGACTGCTCTGGAATTGTGTAAAGCGCAAACTTTGCGATTGCAACAACAATGACGGACGGAGGAGAAATCAACCCCGCTTTCACCCCAGTATCCCCCAAAATCAATGCACCAACTATTGATGTTGCAAGTCCAAGATAGGACGGAAGACGCAAACTGACCTCATACAAAATTTGAAAGAGAAGACTGATGAACAAAATTTCAATAAACGGTGTGAAAGGAATATGTTGTGTTGCATCAGCAATTGTGATGAGATATTTGATTGGAAGAACATTATAATGAAAAAGTTGAAGGGCAATGTAAATCCCCGGTCCAAGCACAGCAAACAAAAGACCAATCAATCTGATTATTCGCAAAAATGTGGAATAGATATAGTTTGTGTAATAGTCATTGCTGTTTTGCAAATCTTCCAAAAACACAAACGGGATTGTCAGCACAATGGGAGAATTATCAACAATAATCGCCACTCTTCCTTCCAACATCCTTGCCGAAACAATATCCGGCTTTTCCGCACACCCAACCTGTTTCAAAACAGAAGACGGACGCGAAGAAAGGAGTGTGACGAGATAGTATGCATCAATCACCCCATCAATTTCGACACTTTCAAGTTTTTTCTTGATTTGTTTGACAATTTTTTTGTCTGCAATCCCGTCAATATACGCAATCACAACCTGTGTCTGTGTGGCTGTCCCAACAAATGTATTTTCAAAAACAAGTTGTTGTCCATAAAACCTTCTTCTCAAAAGAGTCATGTTTGTTTTAATGTCTTCCGTAAAACCTTCGCGTGGACCCATAATAACCGAAGAAGTAGGCGGTTCTGACGGCGTTCTTGACGGAAAAAACAGCAAGTCAACAATCAAAAATTTGTCGCTGTTTGAAAGAAAAACAACAACCCCGCCTTTCAATACTTTTTCAATCGCTTTTTTCTCATCATTTTCGATTAAAACATCGTTTGCTTGCACAATTTCATGCAATTTTTCAAAAGAAATCTTCCCATCAAAGTGGGAAATTGGGTCAAAAACAGTTTGGGCAAAAAGTTCGTTGTTTGTGATGCTTTTCAAATATACAAACCCAACATCAACGCTCCCAACAGTCAAAATTCGGCTCGCAACATCAATTGAATTATGTAATTTTTTCTCAAATTCCAAAATCGTCTTTTCAACGTTCACTTTTCATTCCCTTTTTGATAGTATAAACAAAAAGAAAAAAAATATTGAAAATATATTTTGGAGCAACTTATAAAAAAAAGACACAATTTTGTGTCTTTTAAATCACTTGCACAATTGCACTTGTTTTCACTTGCCCACATTCAAGCGATTGAATTTGAACAATTTCTCCTTGCAGTTCCCCAAACAAAAAACTCGTTTGAAGTTTTACAACAAAGTTTGAGTCCTGTTTTGTGGCATTAACTGAAAAAGTTGCCTTCAATTGTCCATCCACAAAAACTTCAAAATCTTTGACATTTTGTGAAAAAATCACATCAATATTTTTGTCTGCATCAAATGTTGCCGAAATAATTTGATTTTCTTTTTCAAGACAAATTTTTATTCCACTTCCAGACAAACTCGTTTTCAAGCTTGAATTATCTGATTTTGCAACAACAAAAACATCATATTTTCCCACATTCACACCACTCAAATCAATTTGACACGTTGTGGAGGTTTTTGAGATTTGCGCACCATCAAAAGACACAAGTCGGATTTCATAGAAATCAGCCAAATAGACTTCTCTCCACGACAAAACCTGATTTTGTGTATCAAATGCAATATCCTGCACTTCGTCCAACTGCCAAGAAGGTTTCCAAGTCAAAGTTTTTGAATATTCCCCTTTTTCAGCCCCATCTCCAAAAAAACATGCCGAGAAGCGATATGTCTTGCCCGCTTCAATTGTGAGATTTTGTTTTGAAAGGTTGATGTAGTTATTTTCGCTTTCAACAAGCGCAACAGTTCGAAAGTTGTTTTTCACCATTGTTTCGAGTTTGAACTGATAGGAAAAATTCGTCTGATAATCCGCCAACAAAAAGAACTCGTCATCAATTTGCTCAATTTTCAAATTCTGTGGAATGACTTTGATTGGTCGATTTCCAAAAAAAACAAAGCAAATCCCCGCAACGATTGCTCCCAAAGCCAAAATGATTGCACCGACATAAAAAGAGAGTTTTTTTGTCATATATATTGATATTTTACCCCATACACATCTTTATTTGCAACTTTTTTGCGCAACTTGACAAAAAAAACGCAAATATTTATCAGTCGCATATTGACAAAAAAAGAGTGATATGATAAAATCAAAGCATAATTTGGAGGTAAAAAATATGTTGTTTTCAACACTTGGAAAAAACGGAGTAAATTTTGACAACCTTTCAATTGAAGGATATGCGTCATTCATTCTTGGAATCATCTTCTCAATTGTAACCATCGCCTGCGTAATATATTATTTGAAACATCAAGATTCAAACAAACTCATCAAAATTCTTGCAACACTTGTTTTCCCAGTCATCAGCGTGTTCTGTTGGATATATCTGATCATGAATGTGACTGGATATCCTCTTGACATCAGCATCTTTGCATCACTTGGCGCAGCAGCTGGATATGTTGCACTTGCATTCTTGGTTGCATTCATCGTGATTGCAATTGAAAAAGCAAATGAAAAAGCCGGAAAGAAAGAGAAAAAGCCAGAACAAAAAGCCGTTGAAGAACCACTCCTTTTGACATCATCAGAAGTTGAAGAAAAAACTGAAGAAAATGTTGAAGCAGTTGAAGAAATCACAGACGAAACTGAAAACACAAACGAAGAAGTTGAAGTGGAAGAGTTTGAAGTGGAAGAACCAGAACAAGGTGTTGTGTTTGCAAACACAGAAAAGAAACCTTTCACAGAACAACTCGACGAGTTGGATGATGACAGAAAGGCATATTTCAACGAGATTTTGGAATACGCAATGTCAATGCCACGCACAAAAAGAGCAGATTCAAAATATCACGCAACAGTAAAAATTGGAAGACAAAGACTTTTGGATTCCAAATTCGCAAAAGGAAACTTGATTTGCAACTTCATGGCTGGAAGCAGTGAACTTAAAAACTATTCACAATCTGAAAAAAATGTAAAAATCAAAGAAAAACCTGTTGCACTTGAAATCAACTCCGCAGAATCAGTTGTTGCCGCAAAAAAAATGATTGACATTGCCTACAAAAACATTGCCGATGCACACGAAGAAAAACGCGAAGCAAAACAAGCAATCAAACGCCAAAAGAAAGCGGAAGCAGAAGGAATCAACTTGGAAGAAACAACAGCAAACATTGAAGAAACTCCTGTTGAAGAAGCACCAAAAAAGCGTAGAGGAAGAAAGAAAAAATCTGAAACAGTTACGCCTGCTCCTGCCGAAGAAGTTCCAGTTGAAGAAACACCTGCCGAAGAAACACCAAAGAAACGCAGAGGCAGAAAGAAAAAATCTGAAACCCAAAACAACGCAAGTGAAAACGAATAATTTTAAAAAAGTCATGAACAAAATCATGACTTTTTTCATTTTTTGACAATTTTTCAAAAAAAAAGCCAAATTGAAATTTTCAATCTGACTTTCTTTTTTTATCTTGCAATCAAGTTTACAATTCTGTTTGGAACAACAATTTCTTTGACAATCGTCTTCCCTGCAAGCGCTTGTGCAACCTTTTCATTTGCAATCACACACTCAACAATTTCCTTGTTTGAAAGGTCTGTTTTGATTTCCATTCTTGTGACAATTTTACTGTTGACCTGAACAGCAATTTCAATTGATTGAGTTGAGATTTTTGATGCGTCAAAAGTTGGGTATTTTTGATTGTGAACGGAATATTTTTCACCCATTTGTTCCCAAATTTCTTCTGCAAAATGTGGTGCTGCTGGCGACATCAAAATGATAAGCTGTCTTGCCACTTTCTTGCACAATTCAACATTTTTTTCAGGCAAAACGTCATATTTATACATCGCGTTGACAAGTTCCATATATCTTGCAACAGCAACATTAAACGAAAATTGTTCAAAGTTTTCTGCAACATCCTTAATTGCCTTATGCAAAGCAAATTCAAGCGTTTTTTCGTTTTCGCCGTATGGTTTTTGCTCTCCTTCAAGCTTTGACCATTTCAAGACAACGCGTTCAACTCTCTCCAAAAATGCTTTCATGTGTTTGATGCCATCATCTGACCAAATTCCGCCGTCAAGATATTTCAAAGAAAACATCATATGAAGACGCAATGCATCGCTTCCAAATTCGCCGATATATTCATCCGCACTTTTTGCGCCGTTACGCTTGCTCATTTTTCGTCCGTCTGACCCCAAAATCATGCCTTGATGAATCAATCTTTGGAAAGGTTCGTCAAAGTCCAAATACCCCTCATCACGCAAGAATTTTGTGATGAAACGGGAATAAAGAAGATGACCTGTTGCGTGTTCCACCCCACCGACATAGCAATCCACAGGCAAAAATTTGTTTATTCTCTCACGCGAGAAAATTTCATCATCATTTCTGTTTGCTTCTGGATAGCGAAGCATATAGAATGAAGAATCCACAAAAGTGTCCATTGTGTCTGCTTCTCTTCTTGCATCAGCGCCACAGCAAGGGCATTTCACGTTCATAAAACTGTCACATTTTCCAAGTGGACCTTCGCCGTCTGGTTTATAGTCACTTATATGTGGCAAAAGAACAGGCAAATCTTTTTCAGGCACAGAAACTGCCCCACAATGTGGACAATGAATGATTGGAATTGGACATCCCCAATATCGCTGTCTTGCAACTGACCAATCGCGAAGACGATAGTTTGTTTTGAAGCGACCTTTTCCAAGTTGTTGCAATTTTTCAACAATTTTAATCTTTGCAACATCACTTGCAAGTCCGTCAAATTCGCCACTGTTGAAAAGCACACCTTTGTCATCGCAAGGAATTGGAAATTCTTTCCCATCTGCACCTTTGATGACCTGTTTGATTGAAAGACCATATTTTTTTGCAAAATCATAATCTCTGCTGTCATGCCCCGCAACACCCATAACAATGCCTGTCGCGTAGGTTGAAATAACATAATCTGCCACAAAAACAGGAACTTTATCGCCAGTGAGTGGGTTTGTCACATAACTTCCAGTAAACACGCCTGTTTTTGGAGCAGTTGTGCTTGTCCTTTCAATTTCATCCTTTTTGGAAGCACTTTCGATATATTTCAAAACATCTGCTTCAAATTCCGGCTTAATCAATGATTTTGTCAATTCGTTTTCAGGAGCGATAACCAAAAATGAAACCCCGCAAAGAGTGTCTGGACGGGATGTAAAGACTGTGAGTTTGATGTTGTCATCAGTAAAGAAATCAACTTCTGCCCCAACGCTTTTTCCAATCCAGTTTTTCTGCAAAAGTTTTGTTTTTTCAGGCCAATCAATCTTATCAAGACCGCTCAAAAGTTCGTCAGCATATGCTGTGATTTTGAAAAACCATTGACGCATTTTTTTGTGTTCAACAACACATCCACAACGTTCACACTGACCATTGACAACCTGCTCATTTGCGATGATTGTGTTGCAAGTTGGACAGAAATTCACTGGTGCTTCTTTCTGATATGCAAGTCCCTTTTTGAAAAGTTGCACAAAAATCCACTGTGTCCATTTGTAATAATCCGGATTGCAAGTGACAAGTTTATATTCCCAATTGAACGATGCCCCCATTTCTTTGAGTTGTTTTTCCATGATTGAGATGTTTGTTCTTGTGCTGTCTTCTGGATGAATTCCCGTTTTCAAGGCATAGTTTTCTGCTGGAAGCCCAAACGCATCAAAACCCATTGGCTGAAAAACGTTGTATCCCTGCAATCTTTTGAAACGTCCAAAACTGTCCGAAAGACCAAAGTTCCACCAATGACCAAGGTGCAAATTTGCAGCACTTGGATATGAGAACATTTCCATAAGATAATATTTTTTGTCAAGTTTGTTTTCGTCAAATTTGTAAAGGTTGTCTTCTTCCCAAATTTTGTTCCATTTTTTCTCAATTGCAATAAAGTCCATAACTAATCTCCATGAATATGATTTTAGCAAACCTAACAAAAAAAAGTCAAGAAAACAAGTCAACAAACTCATTCTCTTGAAGTTTTTTTGGATATTTGCGATTATTTTTTTGAAACTATTCTGTTTTTTTCTTCGTCCAAACACTTGAAAGAGCAATTATGAACAAACTTGGAACATATGCATAAAGTTTCAAATCAACTTTTGTAAGCAAATCAAGAAGTTCTGCTGGAAGTCCAAAAAGTGCAATTCCGCCATTCAACAATCCAACATAAAGTGCATAAACTGTCAAAATGAAGAAGCCCAAAAGTGTCAACCACTCAGTTTTGATATGCACAATCAAAATCAAGAAAGTCACGACAACATTGATGAGATACATCAAATAAATCATTTCCAAAGTCGAAATAAGGAAATATTTTGGAAGAATGAAGTATGCAAGCAAGCAAAGAGCAACGCGAAGGGCAATGTTCACAACCCTTCCACCATTTCCTTTTGCAAGCGAGAGTGTGTAAAGCGCGAAAAACAACTGAACACCACACAAAAGGCAAACACCAATGAACAATGCGTTGTCAAAAGTCGGGTTAAACACCAAAAAATAGTCCGCAGCAACATTTGTTGCAAGAGCAAATGTAATCAAAATTTTCTTTGGATTTTTTTTGATGAAAATCAAGGAAAACAAGAAGCATGCTCCCACACACCCAAATTTGAGATATGGTGGAGTGAAGTCACCCACTGCAATCATATAGCCATATGCACCAAACACCAAAAGTGCAAACAAAACAGAAAAAACTGTCTTCCAAACTGACGATTTACTCATTTTCATATGAACATTTTATCACAAAGTGCAAAAATACACAAATAAAATTGCCTGAAATACGCAATATTTTAACATTTTTTTTAAATTTGCTTTTTTGCTTTACAAAATCAACCAAAAAAAGTTATACTCAAAAAGGAAAAAATTTAGGAGTAAAAATTTATGAAAAAATACAAAGTAATCATTGACACAGACCCAGGGGTTGACGACACAACCGCCCTTGTTTATTTTTTGAACGACCCACATTTTGACATCAAACTCATCACAACACTTTCTGGAAACATCAGCATTGAAAAATCAACTCGCAACATGTGTCACCTTTTGGACATATTCCACAAAGACATTCCAGTTGTGACTGGCAGAAAGAAGCGTTTTGGAAAAAGCACAGAGTCTGCTGAATTTTTGCACGGACAAGAAGGACTTGGATTTTATCTCCCACCACAAAAAACCACTCATCAGCCAATTGACAGAGATCCAGCCGATGCAGTATATGAAGTTTTGAAAGCAAATCCAAAAGAAGTCACAATTGTCATCATTGGACCACACACAAACTTTGCACATCTTCTTGAAAAGCACCCTGACGCAAAAGACCTTGTCAAAAGAATTGTCATGGAAGGCGCTGCCCCAACAGGCATCATGTCAAATCCAAATCACTCATCATTCAACATTCGCACAGACGCCCCAGCATTTCAAAAGACAATTGACAGCGGAGTTGAAGTTGTCATGATTCCGTCAACAATTGGCAGAGATCAAGCATATTTGACCGCAGAACAAGTTGAAAAAATCAAAGAAACAAATTTGATTGGAAAATTCTTGTGGCTGACATTCCAGTCGTATTGGGAACCAAAATACACAGACAAGAGAATTGCCTGCAACGACATCACAGCATATTTCTACATCACCAACCCGCTCCTTTTCAAGACAAAACGAGCATTCATTGACCTTGACCAAGAAAAATATGTTGGAAAAACCACAGCGCGTTGGGACAGACATGGAAACTTCAAGGTTGTTCAAAAAATCAACAACAAAAACTTCATCAAGCACCTTTTCAAAAGACTTGAAAAGATGGGAAATATTGAGATTTCAGATGAAACATTTTTGAATAATTTGACTGACAGCGCAATTGAGAAAGCACTTGCAAATGGGCTTAAAAAAGACGAACCAAAGAAAACAACGAAGAAAGCCACAACAAAAAAGACTGCTGAAAAGCCAAAAACAACAAAAACGACAGGCACAAAGAAAACAACAACTTCAAAGCCTAAATCCACAAAAACAACACAAAAGAAATCGACTGAAAAAACTGCTGTCAAGAAAACAACAAAAAAATCATAAAAAAAGAAACCACAATAATGTGGTTTTTTTTATGATCTCACCCGCAAACAAGTTGAATTTCAACAAAAAATTGAAAAAAGTTCCATTTTATCTTCTCATTTCTCACATTTTGAGAAGATTTTTTTCATCCTTTTGATTGGAAAAGGAGCAACTTGTTCACTGACATTTTTGTCAATTCTCAAAACTTGTGCTTTTTGCAAAACATCATCTTTCCCAAATGGCACAAGAACGAAATCACCCACCGAAATTGATTTGTCCTGACATATGAAAAATCCAATCTGTCCATTTTCCAATTTTACTTTTGCAAAGTCGAATTTTTGATTTTCTTTAAGCACTCCGCCAGCCATTGAATGTATCATTTTCTCACCCCAAAATTCAGATTATTTTGACAAAATATCAATTTTTTTAATATCGTCAAAACTGATTGTTTTTCTTTCGATTTGAATTGTTTTTTCATTAAAATCAATCACACAACTTCCGCAAACAGACAGATAGTGTCCATCTTCAAAAAATTCAACACTAACCCTGTCGTTTTTCTCAATTTCCAAGATTATTTTTGAAAGTTCACGAATTTCGTCTTCATCAACATCTTGTTTAACAATTCTCTCGTGTTCATATTCTTTCATACGCAGGGCATCTTGCAATCCTTTAAGCGCATCAAAAGGGTTAAATTGTCTTGCTCTGTCGCCCTGTGGCATTTTAGTCCTCTCCGCCATTATGACCTCCCACAAGTTTGTTTCTTGTTCTTTGAGTTGCGTTTTCTTCAAAGTCATTCGCCTTCAAAACAGCATTTTTGCCATATTTATCTTGAAGGGACAAAATACTTTTGACAAGTTTTTTCTCTTTTTCGATTTCGTCAAGGTCAACAAACATGTCATACATCTCATATTCCTCACCCACAAGGTCAGCAAAGTCATATCCAATCTTTCTCACGGGGCGATTTTTGTCGACAATCTCATCAAAGAGTTGGTCAACAACTTTTCCAATGATGGAAAACAAATTTGTTGTGACATTCAAACGTTTTGTTCCCTTCACGCCCGTTTTGTCGTCACCATAGCCCACAAAAATATGGATAAGTTGGGTCACAAAATGTTTTCGCGCCAAGTCATAGCACCCATTTTGTATCATCTCACTCATGACAAGTTTTGCATCTTTGAAGGAATAGTTACACGGCAAAATTTGTGAAGCGCCCAGCGATTTTGTCTTCGGGACATATTTTTTTATGTCAGCAATTGTGCAACTTTCTCTTCCGTGTGCATGGTCAATCAAAAGTTCTGCGTTTACCCCAAATTCATCATACAAAACATCTTCGTCAAACTCAACAATCCCCGCCATATCAAAAATTCCATATTTTTCCAAACGCGACGCAATTCCCTTTGAGATTTGCCAAAAATCAGTTATTGGTCGATGATGCCACAATGTTTTTTTGAATTTTTCTTCTGTCAACCACCCAATTCTGTCCGGGCTGTGCTTTGCGGTGATGTCAAGGGCAATTTTTGCCAAGAACATATTCGTTCCAATTCCCACAGTTGATGGAATGTGAAGTTTGTCGCGAATTTCGTTCATCAATTTGATTGCAAAATCCTTTGCCTTGATTTTGTAGATTTTCAAATAGTCTGTCACATCAATGAAGCACTCATCAATGGAATACACATGGATGTCATTTTTGTCGATATATTTCAAATAAATTCCATAAATTTCAGATGCATATTCAATATATTTTTTCATGCGCGGTTTCGCAATCATATATTCAATATTCTTTGGAATTTCAAAAAGTCTGCAACGATTTCTCACTCCCAAATTTTTCATTGCTGGCGTCACAGCAAGGCAAACAGTCGCTTCCGTTCTCTCCAAATCCGCAACCACCAAATTTGTTTCAAATGGGTCAAGTCCACGTTCAGCACATTCAACGGACGCGAAAAAGGATTTCATGTCAATGACAAAATACACTCTGTTTTTCTCTTTCACATCCGCCTCCCAAACATATTATATCACTCCC
>CAYOEW010000021.1:0-14477 GCA_964403245.1 uncultured Lachnospiraceae bacterium | reverse complement strand
AGCGCTTCAACTTCTTTTGTTATGCCAGCATTGATTTCGTCATGCTCATTCTTGTGAAGTTTTGAAATTTGTTCTTCAATTTCAAATGGTGAATATTTTCCAGATTCGTCTGAATTTGCACCAAGCACAACTTCTTCAATAAGTTCATCAGACGAGTCTTTCTTCAACTCTTTGATGAGTTTTTTCTGTTTTTTGCTGATTTTTTTGTCAAATTTCATCTGTTCTTTTTGAAGTTCAGTAAGTTCAAGCTCTTTGCCCAATTCTTCAAGTTCTTTTTCTTCTTTTGTGATGTTCTTTTGCAGTTTTTCTTGTTCTTTACGTTCTTTTTCTATGTCTTTTTGGATTTCGTTTTCAGCTTTTTTTACGTCTTTTTCCAATTTTGCAAGGTCGGATTTTCCCTTTTTGAGTTCATTTCGTTTCTTATTCAAAATTTCTTGAAGTTTTGCTTTTTCTTCAGAAGAAGATACTTTTTTGATTTGTTCTTCCAATTCCTCAATTTCTTTTTGAGTTTGTTCCAAAAATTCATTTTGCTTGACAACTTTACCTTTTTCTTCTTCCAATTTTTGCTTTTTCTCTTCGTCTTTCTTAAGTTTTTCTTCGTATTCTTTTGTTTCTTCGGAAAGACCCTTGATTTCGTTGTCCAAAATGTCTTTTTGTGAGTTGCATTCTGCAATGGTTTTTTCTTCTTTGATCAAAGCTTCTCGTTTCTCTTGAATTTGTTTTTGAATTTCATCAATTTTCAAAGAAGCCTTCTTTTCTTTAAGTTTTTTCTCAAGTTCTTCTTTCTTCTTTGGGTCTTTTTCATTTTTGATTTGATTTTCAAGTTCTTCAATTTCTTTGATAGGGGCTTCCAATTGGGAGATTTCAGTTTTGAGTTTTGCAGCAGCCAATTTTGCGGATTCAAGTTTTTTGTTAGCTTCACTTAAAGCCAACCCTATCTGTTTTTTCTCATCCAATTTTCCTTCCAAATATTCAGTTGTCTTCTTTGTCAAATTGTCAAGTTCTGTTTTGTGTGTTTCAATCTCGTCTGTTGTTTTCTTTTGGCCTTTTTCCAATTTATCAAGAACTTTCTGCAAAGATTTTTGGGTTGATATCAATTCCTTGCGTTGATTTTCAAGTTCCTTCTTCTTTTTCGGGTCTGTTTCTTTTTTGATTTGTTCATCCAAGTCTTTAATCTTGTTGTCAGTGTTTTTTAATGCATTTGCATAAACTTCAATTTGACCACTCTTCGTGTCTTTTTCCAAAAGAGATTTACGCTCTTCGTAAGTCATTCCCCATTTTTTCTCTTGTTTTTCTTGTTCTTTTTTCAACCTATCGAGTTGTTTTTCAAGTTTTTTCTTCTTTTTCGGGTCTGTTTCATTCTTGATTTGTTCATCCAATTTGGCAATTTGTTGTGCTCTTTCTTCAAACGCTTTGACATCTTTTGGAGTTTCGCTCAATTTTTCTTTTTTAACAAGAAGGTCGTTGAGTTTTTCTTTTTGCTTAATCTTTCTTGCCTTCTTCCTTTCTTCACTTCTTTCTTTTGACTGTTTTTCTTGTTCTGCAAAAATATCCCAAGGTTTAACCATGACAACAGCGGTGCCAACAGTCAAAACTGATGCCACAATCGCAAAGATTGGTGCAACAATGGAAAGCAAAATTGTCAAAGCGGCAAGTCCAGCCATCATGGTTGGAGCAAGAAGTTGTGAGCTGACAGGGTGTTTTTTATTGTCTGTAAACACACTTCCCATTTTTTTCCAAAACGATTCAGGTTCTTCAATTTTTACGTCTTTTTTTGGTGGAATGAGTTCTTTTTTCTTTTCTCCGGCTTGTTTTTCTTTTTCTCCCGCCTCTTTGAGTTTTTCGCTCTTTTGTGCTTGAAGGTCTTGAACGAGTTTTGTGATTTCTTCGTCACTTAACCCTTCCAATCCTGAAGAATTTTTGTCATCAGAATCGTCATCATCCAAGGAATCGTCATCCACAGGAACTTCATCATCATCTGAAGGTGGGTTGTTAACCAAATTGTTTGTCATTTTATTTTCTGGCAAGTCGTTTGTTTCAACTGGTGGAACAGGTGTTGCGGAAGTTTCGGAATTTTCAAGAGATTCGTTTCTTGAAAGCACTGCGACTCCATCATATGAAAGCACGTGTGCGTTTGCTTCGGCGCTTATTGGAGTGACGTCAAATTTTTTCTCAACATCATCAATTTTGATGGCTTGAACTTTATGCTTTGCGCCTTTTGACTTTTGATTTTGAGAGGTTTTGTTGAATTCTGCTGTCAAGACCTGTTGAAGTTCTGTGATTGCAACTCCGTTTTCTTCAAAACCTAATTCAATGTTGACTGCTGTGACATTATTGTCTTTTGAAGCAAGTCCAAGATACAAACTCTCAACAGGATTGTTTGTGTTGAAGTTTGACTGCAATCCGATTTCGCTTATTTTCCAAAATCTTGGAACGGTTTTTGAGTGTTTGTTGTCTTCTTTTGAAACATGAAGATAAATGGATTTTTCACCGTTTTCTTCGCGAATATTCAAATATGTTATGTTTCCGTTTTTGTCTTTGACTGGGATTGAGTGTAACTTCACTCCATTAAGGCTTGTTGTGAGTGGGGTGGTGGCATTATTCTTGTCAAGTTTGTTGTGTTTTTCTCTTTCCAAGTTGAGCATTGAAATCAAAACGGCAGAATAAGCAGGTTCTTCTCTGTCCATTGAACAGCCGTTTTCGTTGTTAAGAGCAAGTTTCACAAATTCATCAGAAAGTGCAACGTCAAATGGCTTTTTGTCGGTGTTTGCAACTTTTCCAACAGTTTTTCCGTCACTTATCTGGCATCCAAGGGCAGAAAACATGATTGCAAAATCAGTGTTTGCACCTTTGATTTCAATGTCCTGCAAAGACAGGTTGCTTGAAAGTTTGAGTTTTTCAATGTCAAAAGAAGCAAAACCGCCTTCAACCTTTCCTTCTGGCAGGACAAGAGTTGGATTTGATTTTTTCAATTCGTCCAAGAATGTTTGAGAAATTGAAAGTCCAA
Organism: uncultured Lachnospiraceae bacterium; assembly: GCA_964403245.1. GTDB lineage: Bacteria > Bacillota > Clostridia > Christensenellales > UBA1242 > Caccovivens. The sequence continues at coordinate 11,470 of CAYOEW010000021.1, read as the reverse complement.
TTTTTCCATCTTGTTTTTTTTCAAAAAATGCAACAGGTTTTTCTCCACCTTTTGAAACAACAGCCAAAATGTTGCTGTCATCCAAAAGAGTGAATTTTTGATTTTTAAACCCAAGTTTTGACAGGTCAACTTCTTGACTGACACCTTCATATTCAATGTCACCAACAATTTTCACAGTTTCTTTTTTCAAAGCCTGTGAAATTCTTTTTGTGCTTTTTAATTTTCCATCATCGACAGGTTTTTCTGGAACAATTTTTGATGTGTCTTCAAGAGAAGTTATTGTTTCGTTTTTGATTCCGTTTTCATCATCTTTTGTTCCATTGCCTTCACCAGTTCCGTCTTTTGGTGCTTCGCCTGAACCATTTTCAGAACCAACATTTTCAACTGGTGGAACATCAGAACCTGATTGATTTTCGTTTCCAAATGTTTCGCCATTGCCAATTTCAACATTTGCGCCAGCTTCATTTGACAGACCATTTGACACAACAGGTTGGGCATCATCTTTTCCTGTGTTGGTCTTTAATTCGTCGAGTTTACCAATTGTGCTACTAATTGAGCCGAGAATATCATCCAAACTAACTTCTTCAACAGTGCCGTTTTCTTTTTTCTTTGCCATAAAAATCTCCGACATTTTCTTTTTGAAATTATATCACACATATCGTTTTTTGTCAATTATTGTATATAAATTATGTTTTTTAATTAGATTTGCATGGGAAGATTTGCAAATGACTTGTTTTTTTTTATTATTTTTGCTATTATGGTAAAGATTATTTGGAAGAACGCTCTTCCTTAAAACTTTTATGAGGTGTTTTAATGGGACTTTTTGGAAATGAAAACAAATCACAAGTCAAAAAATTGAGAAAGATTGCTGACAGAGTTGTTGCACTTGAAGAGAAATATAAGGCTCTTTCTGATGAGCAGTTGAGAAATTGCACGGCGGAACTTAAAAACCGTTTGAAAAATGGTGAAACTCTTGACGACATTTTGCCGGATGCATATGCTGTTACGCGTGAAGCATCAGACAGAGTCTTGAAAATGCGACATTTTTATGTTCAGATTTTGGGCGGAATTGCTCTTCATCAAGGGCGTATTGCGGAAATGGCAACAGGTGAAGGAAAGACGTTGGTTGCGACTCTTCCTGCATATCTCAACGCTTTGGCTGGCAAGGGAGTCCATGTTGTGACTGTCAATGAATATTTGGCAAAACGTGACGCAGAATGGATGGGAAAGGTGTATCGTTTCCTTGGTTTGACAGTTGGTGTTGTTGTGTCTGGAATGGATGAAAAGAAAAAGCGTGAAGCATACAACAGCGACATCACATATTGCACAAACAACGAACTTGGATTTGACTATCTTCGTGACAACATGGCAATCATGAGCGAACAACGTGTTCAAAGACCACTCAACTTTGCCATTGTGGATGAAGTGGACTCAATTTTGATTGATGAAGCAAGAACCCCACTCATCATTTCTGGACGCGGAATGAAGTCGTCTGAAAACTATGTCAAAGCGCAGAAGTTTGCAAAAACTTTGAAACCGGAAGATTATGAAAAAGATGAGAAGACAAAACAACTTAACTTGTCTGAAAGCGGTGTTGTGAAGGCGGAAAGATATTACGCATTGGAAAACTTGGCGGATGTTGACAATTTGGAACTTAACCACTATATCAACAACGCTTTGAAAGCAAACTTTGTGATGTTTAAGGATGAAAACTACATCGTCAAGGACGGCGAAGTTATCATTGTTGACGAATTTACTGGACGTCTTATGCCGGGAAGAAGATATAGTGACGGCTTGCATCAAGCGATTGAAGCGAAAGAAGACGTTGAGATTAAGGACGAAAACAAGACGCTTGCCACAATCACATTCCAAAATTTCTTCAGAATTTACAACAAACTTTCCGGAATGACAGGAACGGCGAAAACGGAAGAAGGGGAATTCAGAGCAATTTACAAATTGGACGTTGTGACAATTCCAACAAACAGACCAAACATCAGAATTGACGAACCAGACATTGTTTTCACAACCGAACAGGGAAAAATTAAAGCGATTGTTGAAGAAATCAAACGTCATAACGCACTTGGACAACCAATTTTGGTGGGCACAATCACAATTGAAAAAAGTGAATTGATTTCAAAGGCTCTCAAAGAAGCAAAAATCAAACATACAGTTTTGAACGCGAAAAATCACGAACAAGAATCACAAATTGTTGCACAGGCTGGAAGAAAAGGCGCTGTCACAATTGCGACAAACATGGCTGGACGTGGAACAGACATTTTGCTTGGTGGAAATGCTGAGTTTTTGGCAAAAAAGAAGATGAGAGAAGAAGAATTCACAGAAGAGCAAATTTCATATGCCACAGCATTCAACAATTCTGACGATCAAGAACTTAATCGTGCAAGAGCGCGTTATAACGAACTTTACAACGAATTCAAAAAGGTTACGGATGTTGAGAAAGAAGAAGTGAAAGCGGTTGGCGGATTGCATATTGTGGGAACAGAACGCCACGAGTCAAGACGTATTGACAATCAGCTTCGTGGACGTGCTTCGCGTCAAGGTGACCCAGGTTCAAGCGTATTCTTCCTTTCACTTGAAGACGACCTTATCCGAAGATTTGGTGGGGATAGGCTCAAAAACATTGCACTTTTCTTCAAACTTGACGAAGACACGCCAATTCAGTTGAAAATCCTTTCAAGACAAATTGAAAGTGCACAAAAGAAGATTGAACTCCAAAACTTTGGAATAAGAAAAACTGTTTTGCAGTTTGACGATGTCATGAACGCACAAAGAGATATCATTTACAAAGAAAGAAACAAGGTCTTGGACGGACTTGAAGTGCATTCACAGGTTATGCAAATGTTTGTTGGAGTGATTTCAAAGGTTGCGGACAAGTGTGTAAGCGATGAAAAACCATATTTTGATTGGGATTTTGAAAAAATCAATCAGGAATTTGAGAAAGGATTGCTTGAAAAAGGAACAAATGCTTTTTCAGAGGAAAGTTGTGAAGGTTTTGACAGAGCGGAATTTGAAGAATATGTGCTTCAATTGGTTGAAAAACGCTATAATTCCAAAATGATGGAAGCGGGAAAACTTGGAATTGACTATGAAAAGGTTGAGAGATTCATTTTGCTTAAAGTTGTGGACAGCAATTGGATGAACCATATTGACGACATGCAAACAATGAAAAACGAAATCTTTGCTCGTGGATTTGGAAATCAAGACCCAGTCATTGCTTACAAAAAAGAAGGGTATGACATGTTTGATGCCATGATTGAAAAGATTAAGGAAACAACATGTTTGATTCTTCTCAACACAAGACTGCAAATTGAGCCAGAAAAACCTCAAAAGCCAATCAAAATGACGGAAGCGAAAGTTGAAGATGTGCAAAAGCGACCTGAAGAGATAAAGAAGCAAAAAACTGTTGTAAACGCAGAGAAAAAAGTGGGCAGAAACGACCCGTGTCCTTGCGGAAGCGGGAAAAAATACAAAAATTGCTGTGGGCAGTAAAAAAACAGCAAAAGGTTTGAAAATTGAAAAAAAGTTCAATATTCAAACCTTTTTTTGTGCCTATGAACAAAAAACACTTGACAATTCTTTTTGTTTTATGTTATATATAATAAGCAGTAAAAATTACTGTCCTTGTTCTCAACGAAAAATTTGAGAACCATAAGTCCAAAAGGAGGTAAAAATGATGAATAAGTATGAACTTATGTTTATCATTGCAAGTGACGTGACTGAAGAAAAGCGCGAAGAACTCATCGCAAAATTCAAAGCGTATGTTGAAGCGCACAAAGGTCAAGTTAATGGCGTTGATAAAATTGGCATGAAGAAGTTTGCTTATCCAATCAATTTCAAAAATGAAGGTTTTTATGTTATTTTCAACATGAACTTGCCAGCAGAAGAAGTTGACGCAATGAACAAACTTATGACAATCACCGAAGGGATTGTTCGTCAAATCTTTGTAAGAAAATAAGGTTTGCAAAAGGAGAAAAAATATGAATAAAGTTATGTTAATCGGAAATTTGACCAGAGACCCTGAACTTCAAACCACAAATGGTGGGATTTCAGTTTGCAGATTTTCACTTGCAGTGACAAGAAGATTTGCGAATGCTGATGGCGAAAGAAAGGCTGACTTCATCAACATTGTTGTATGGAGAAATCAGGCTGAAAATTGCCACAAATATTTGAAGAAAGGTTCAAAATGTGCAGTTATTGGAAGCATTCAGACTTCCACATATGACGCTCCAGACGGTTCAAAGAGATACACAACTGACATTGTTGCAGATGAAGTTGAATTCATCAGCACAAATCGTGGAAACGGCGATGACACATCATATGTTCCAACAAGCGATGCAAAGCCAAAGGCAAAAGAAACAGCAGAACTTGAAGAAATTGATGATGACAGCCTTCCATTCTAAAATTTTAAAGGAGAATCAAAATGAGCGAAGTTGTTAAGACCGAAGAAAAGGTTGTAAAAAAATATCGTAAACCTGCAAAGAAGAAAGTTTGTGCTTTCTGCGTTGCTGGTGAAAAATGTATTGACTACAAAGATGTAGCAAAAATCAGAAAATACATCACAGAAAAAGGCAAAATTTTGCCAAGAAGACAAACTGGAATTTGCTCTTATCACCAAAGAGAACTTTCAAACGCAAACAAGAGCGCAAGAAACATGGCTCTTTTGCCATATGTTGGTGACTAAAAAAGGAGAACGAAGATGCAAAAAGAAATTCACCCAAACTATCATGAAGTTACAGTTACTTGCGCTTGCGGAAACACCTTCAAGACTGGTTCTTGCGTAAAGGGCGACACTCTCAAAATCGACATCTGCAACAAATGTCATCCTTTCTACACAGGAAAGAAGAAAGTTGTTGACAGCAGTGGAACTGTTGAAAACTTCAAGAAAAAATACAATTTATAATTCAAAAAAAACCGGCAAATTTCAAACCGGTTTTTTTAATGCTTTATTTCAAGCAAATTAAAAAAACGGGGGTTGTCCCCATTTTTTTATTTGAAATTTCTGCCTAAAAAGTCGTTTTTGATTGTTTCAGATGCTTTTGCCTTATTGTCGAGTGACCATTCTGCTGATTTGGCAAGAGAGAGAAGACGAGTTGTGCAAACACCGCAGGCAACTTCAACATTTTCGCGTTTACTGAATGTTGTGGCGTTTTTTGTATATTCCTCACTTCTTGCGACGATGCAGGCATTGATTGCGTTAATGTTTGATTTTTTTGCATAAAATTCATTTGGAATTTCTTTAAGACAAGACAAATCTCTTTCAATTTGTTCTTGTATTTGTTGTTTTGGAATGTTTTGTGCGTCTTCAATTGCTTCCAAAATGATTATTGCAATTCCTTGAGCGCATGCTTTTTCAAGGTCTGCGTCTGTCAAGCATTCTGAATCGTCAACATTGAAGTTGAAAACAAGTTTTCCATCTTTGTCGTAACGGGAAACATAGCGATAATCATCCGAGTCATCGTCTTTACCAATTATCCAACCTTTGAAAACTCCTTTTTCAATTGTGAATTCTTTTGCCATATTTTTCCTCCATATATTTTCATTTTATCATCAAATATGCTTAATGTCAAGATTTAATTTGTTGTTTTTGGCAACAATCAACTTATGAAACAGACATTTTTCCCACTTTCAAATGGTGTTTTTCTGTGTTATGACGAAAAACAGGTGATTTCAATTGTTGATTGCAAGGGGCAAAAAAGATTGAAGAGTGCCCCAACAAAAAACAAGTTAATTTTTTGGCATTTTCCGTTTTTTCGGGGTGTTCAGTTTTTTTTCTGCGGACTTTTGGCATGGTTTCGCATTCTTTTTTTGTCAACTGAAATTTTTGGTAGAAAAAACAAAAAGACTGAAAAACGAAGATTGAAAGATGTGATTGAAATTGTGTTTTGCATAATTTTGGCGGTCGTTTTTTCGGCGGTTTGGCTGGGATATATCCCTGCAAAAGTTGGATATTTGCTTGTCGATTTTTCGGGCACGACTTTCTTGAGAAATCTTTGCATTGCGGGGGTGAGAGTTGTCATGTTTGTGTCTTTTATGCTGATTTTAAGAATTCTTCCACCTATGCATGAGTGTTTTCGTTTCAACTATGCTTCTTTTGTTTGCAAAACCGACCAAAATCCAAATTTTTTGAATTATGTGATTTTTGTTTTTCTTTTGGACTTTGTTGTGGTAAACTTGGTTGGAGCAAGTTATGGTTTTTTGTTTAATTTGCTGTTTCATATTGCAATTTTTCTTGTTTGCACGAGTGTTGCATTTGAAATTGCATATTTGACGCAAAAGAGCAAACACTTTCGTTTTTTAAATTTCTTGACGGGGTGTTTATGCTTTGCGAAACCGACAAAAACCCATATTGAAACGGTTTCAGTTGCGCTGACTGAAATGAATATGCTTGTGAAAGGTAGGGAATTTATGGAAGACGAAAGCAAAAAGGCGTTTTCGGTGGTGTATAATGAAGTGAAGAACAAACTTGCACTCGCCAAAATTACGGACAAGAGCGAAACCGATTGGTTGATTGCGACAGTGCTTGGGAAAAACCGTGCGGAAATCAAACTTGTGCCTTTTGTGACTGACAAACAATATGAAGAAATTGTCAAGGCAACCGACAGGCGCGCCAAAGGGGAGAGTTTGGATAATATTTTTGGATTTACTGAGTTTTTCGGGCTCCGCTTTGATGTCAACAAAAAGGTTTTGACTCCGCGTATGGAAACTGAACTTTTGGTTGAACTTGTTTTGAAGGCGGAAAAGTCTTACAAAAAATGCAAGATTTTGGATGTCGGAACAGGCTCGGGGGCGATTGCTGTTGCTGTTGCAAAGAATTGTGACGCAGATGTGACGGCGGTTGATGTAAGCAAAAGTGCGCTGGCTGTTGCGCAGTCAAATGCGAAGAAAAATGGTGTGGAAATTGAATTTTTGCACTCAAATTTGTTTTTACACTTGAAAAGAAGACGCAGGTTTGATATAATAGTGTCGAATCCACCATATATTCCATCAAATGACATTCCAAAATTGGACAAAAATGTCAGAGAATGCGACCCATCGCTTGCTTTGGATGGCGGTGAAGACGGCTTGGATTTCTATCGTGCGATTGCAAAGGAATTGCCGAAGAGATTGAACGCTGGTGGGCAGGTGTTTTTTGAGATTGGAAAAGGACAGGCGCGCGCTGTGAGAAAAATTTTGCGTGAAGCAGGACTTGAAGACATCAAAACTGTGAAGGATTACAACAAGATAGAGAGGTTTGTCTGTGGAAGATATTGCTAAACAACTTTTGGAAAAAACAGAAAAGTCGAAGGTGAGATTTGAAGAACTCACTGATCTTATTGCACGCCCGGAAATCATCGCTGACAATCGCGAATGGAAAAAATTGGTGAAAGAAAGAAATTCGCTTGAAGAAATTGCTGTTGCTCATGGTGAACTTGAAACACTTTTGAACAACTTGTCATCTTGCGAAAACGACCTTGCAAACGAAACTGATTTGGATATGAAAGAACTTTTTGAAGGCGAAATTTTTGATTTGAAAAAACAAATTGACGCAAAAGTTGAAGAAATCAAGATTTTGCTTTTGCCAAAAGACGAAAACGATGACAATAACGCCATTTTGGAAATCCGTTCGGCAGCGGGTGGGGAAGAGAGTGCACTGTTCAGTCTTGAACTTTGCAGGATGTATAGTCACTATGCTGAAAAGCACCGCTGGAAAGTGGAATATATTGACATGTCCGAAACTGAAATTGGCGGAATTAAAGAAGCCACAATCATGGTCAAGGGCAAAGGTGCATATTCGCGACTTAAATACGAAAGCGGAGTTCACCGCGTGCAAAGAGTTCCTGAAACCGAAAGTCAGGGACGTATTCACACCTCAACCGCAACTGTTGCTTGTTTGCCAGAAGTTGAAGAAGTCGATTTTGAAATTTTGGACAAGGATTTGCGAATTGATGTGTATCACTCTGGTGGTGCGGGCGGACAAAATGTCAACAAGGTTGAAACTGCAATCAGAATGACATACATTCCACTCAACATTGTTGTGACTTGTCAAGATGAACGAAGCCAACTTAAAAACAAAGAAAAAGCGATGAACATTTTGAAGGCAAAACTTTTTGATTACTATCAAGAGCAACGCGACAAGGAATATCGTGAAGACCGCAAAAGTCAAGTTGGTCGCGGAAATCGAAACGAAAGAATTCGCACATACAACTATCCTCAAGGCAGGGTGACGGATCATCGAACAAACCTTTCTTCATATGATTTGAATGGTGTGTTGAACGGAAATTTGGACGAATTCATTGATGCGATGATTTTGAAAGAAAGAACTGAAATGCTTGCAAATGCATAAAGAAAAGTGAAACGATTTTGTTTCACTTTTTTTTGATTTGATTTTTTTGTGTTGAGTTTGAAAAGTTTTGTTGCAACAAAAAAACCACCGGCTTGGGTGGTTTTGTTTATTTTTAACGAAGGAGTAATGCCAATGCTTCAGATTTAGGAGTTTCAACAACTTGGTCGAACACATGAAATGCATCAAGAATCATTGGAAGGAATGTGTTGAAGAACAAAATCAAAACAATCACAACAACAATTGAAATCACAATGTTGATGAGACGTTTTTTGTTTTCTTCTCTTTGTTCAGCACTGTCCGCTCTTGCCATTTTGATTCCAACATAAAGTGCATAGATTCCGCCAGCAGCACCAACAAGTGCAAGCAAAACCCAAAGAACTGTTGAGAGTGTTGTCATCAATGTTCCAACCCAACCCCATGAATTATTGCCATTTTCATTTAATTTATTCAAAACGTCTTGCCAAGATGCTGTAGCATTCAATAAAGAATTCAAAATATTCATTTTATTTTTCCTCCGACAATTTAAAATTATTGTTTTCAAAAGAAGAAATAATATTCTTTTTTTGATTACAAACAAATGATAACACATGCAAAAAAAAATTCCAAACGATTTTGACAAAAAAATATAAAAATTTTAAAAAATATTTTTTTGACATATTTTAATTGGAATTTTTTTGACTGATGAAAAACAATTTTTCGCCTTACGCCATGGAATTTTAAATAATTTTGAGATATTTTTTTTATTCAAATTAAATTATTATTCAATTTTTAATTAAAAAAATTTCCAAGACAGCGACGGCAGGTGCAAGTGCTTGTGTTGTTGTTTCCAAAACTGTCACCAGAAAGCCCAAGCAAAAGCAGAAGCAAGATGTTTGTGTTTGTTGCAAGGTTTGTGTCGTTGTTTGAACTTAACACCGAAAGCAAAAACACTAACAAAAATTCTTGAGATGTCACTTTAATTCCCTCCTTTTCAACAAGAAAATACAAAATAAGTGCAAAAGCAAAAATTTTCTCTTTTGACTTTTCTTCTTTTGTTTGGTTTAATTGACTTGAAAGCATTGAAAATTTCTCAACGCAATTCCTTATTATATATGCTCAAAAAAAATCATGTGACAAAAAGGTGGGGTTATGAACAAACTATTAAAAATTTCCGAACGCAACAAATTTGAAATGCAGTCGCTTTTGCCTGACGAAGAATGTGCAAATCGACTTGCGATTTATTTTCAAAATTTTTCTGACCAAACGCGAATCAAGATTTTGTCGGCACTTTCAATTCAAGCATTGTGTGTGAACGACCTTTCAAGGCTTCTCAACATCAATCAAACAACCATATCTCACCAATTGAAAACATTGAAGGATCAAAACATGGTGGAATATAAGCGTGACGGCAAAATTTTGATGTATCGCATCAAGTCACCCGCAATAAACGAAATGATGATGTATGCGGTCAACTCCTTGGCGGAATGATTTTTTTGAAAAGAAAATTTGTTTTGATTTGAATAATATTTTTTTGAAAAATGATGAAATTTACAGAAAAAATGATGTTTTTTTTGTTAATTTGACATAATATTTTCATGTATTTCAACTATCACGCAAAAGTGAAAAAAATGATTGAAAGTGGAATGGCAACGCACTTTGAAATTGTGGATGAATATCACAAAATTTCTCCATGCATGGTGATTTATTTCAAAAATCATCCACCAATGCCAATTCGAAGTCACAAATTTGATGAATATCGTTTTTTGCTTGCAAAGTTTGATGTGAAAGAAAAATAAATAAAAAAAACGCAAAAATTATCGAAAAAATTGCGTTTTTTTGTGTTTTTTTATTAAAAAAGTTGTTTATTTTCAGTTTTAATTTTACCAAGGCGTTCATAAATATCATCAAAATCATGAATTTTCAAACTGCTGTGAACCTTGTCAATTTGCCACTGCTTGATGTTGTAAATGTGAAATCCAAATGGCAAGAAGAAGACAATTCCTTTGCAAAAATGTTTAACAACTGTGTCAGGTTTGATTGACCTTTGCTCGTTGAATTTGTATGGCAAAAACAATTTCTTTCCATATTTGTTCAACGCACTTTGGTCGGGCATGATCATCTTCTTTTTCACAACCATATTTCTGCATTTCTCAAAAAGTCCATTCTCTTTGATGCGTTTGAGATTCATGATCAGCACACCAGAATTGCAATAAGATGGTCTTATCCAAAAATGTCCCATATAGTCCTTTGTTGCGCCAAAGTCAAAATTTGTGACATCCATTTCGTAAAGTTGTTTGATGTCGTTTACGCACATCGTGTCAACGTCAAGATATATCATCTTGTCTGGCAAATTTTCCACCCTGTCCAAAAGAAGACGGAGCATTGCATATGGTGTGTATCCATTTTTGTGATTTTTGCCATGCATCAAAAGTGATTTATATTCATCTGTCACGTCAATTTTTGTGACCTTGCTTTTTTCGTTTTTCTCTTGAACGATTTTTGTCAAAAACGAAATTTGCTCATCTGTGAATGGCAAAAAGTTTGGATTTTCTTCGTGCAAATCCATTGTCAAGACATAGACATTAAGTTCTTCATTAGTGCATTTTGCAAGCGACATCACGCTCAAAAGCAATCCTTCAAAGATGCGCTTATTTCCACTGTAACAAACTGAAATCATATTTTTTCCTTTTTTTATATGTATATATTATCACATTTCACTGTTTTTCACAAATATATTTTCTTTTTTGTTCAAAGTTTTGCCGGGAAAAATCATTATCTGACAAGATTATTCCTTTTTGGAACTTTGTTTGCTTGACAAAATCATGTTTTGAAAGTAAAATGTCAAATATGGAAAAACTTTTGCTTCATTCTTGTTGTGGACCTTGTTCAACGGTGGTTATTGAGCGCTTAAAAGAGAGTTATGACACGACCGTGTTTTATTTTAACCCAAACATTGAACCTTTTGAAGAATATGAAAAAAGAAAGGCAGAACAACAAAAAGTTTGTGAATTTTTTGGAATAAACTTCATTGATTTTGACTATGACAATGCCGGTTGGACAAAATTTGTTGAAGGCTTGGAAAATGAAAGAGAAGGCGGAGCAAGATGCACAAAATGTTTCTTTTTCAGACTTGAAAAAACAGCAGAATTT
>CAYOEW010000020.1:0-14691 GCA_964403245.1 uncultured Lachnospiraceae bacterium | reverse complement strand
AAACAATGACAATGTTGTTTCTCTCAATAGAGTGGCTGTTGCTGCCTAAGGTTTTGAAACGACAAACCCGATTGAATTTTTCAATCTGCTCACCTTTTGATTTGCCAGCGAAAGATTGAGTATCAGACTTGGCAAAAATTTTGTTCCCAGTTGCCTTTGTAAGAACAAAAAATCTTAAAGGATTGTTTTTGAGACCTGTTTGTGGGTGACTTGAAAATGAAATTGAAACATAAACTAAACGTGTAGAAAAATATCTCGCTTTGGTTTCGGACGAGGGTTCAATTCCCTCCATCTCCACCAAAAAATTAAGTCTGAAAGTTTGAAAAAACTTCAAATCAAACAAAAAGGAAGGTAAATTTTATGTTTAAATCTCTTTTGAATGGAAATGTAAATCTTGACTCACTTATTTTGGACGTTTTCATCATCCTTGGTGTTGTGATTGCCGGGGCATTGATTGTTTACTTTTTGTGGGAAGCAGTCAACGCTTTGGTTGCAAAAACAAAAAAACATTCAAGCGGAATTGATGACCTGAATCTTGATGACCTTGACAGAAAATCTGTTAAAGGTGTTTCAGAATTCAGTCTTGATGACACAAAAGAACAAGAAGTTGTTGTTTTGGATGAAGAAAACTTGGAAGAGGTTGATGCTCAAAAAGCAGAAGAAGAGGAAACTGAAATTGAAGATATTCGTGCAAAACAGGATGCTGAAAATGCTGAAAGAAGAGCATATTTGGAAGCAAGACGTCAAGAACTTTTGAAGCGTATGAAGGCTGACGAAGAAGAAAAAGAGGAAGCTGAAGAAACATCCGACAGCGAAGAAGAAAACGAAGATGATGAAATTCTTTCAACACCTGATGAAGAAACTGTTGTTGCTCCAGAAGAAAACACTGTTGCTCCAGAAGAAGTGACCGAAGAAGAAAACAATGATGAAGTTGGATTTGCTGACATTGATGAAGAAAGTGAAGAAGTCGAAACTGTAACTTTGAATGTAAGTGAAAACAACGAAGATGATGACAAGTTGGAAGAAGAAAGAAAAGCACTTGAAACTGAAAAAGAAAGATATTCAGTGATGATCAAGGAACTTGAAGAAGCAAAACGTGCTTTGCTTGCAACACAACAGGCAAGTGCTCCTGTGCAAACTTCTGAAAATCCTCAACCACTTTCCTTGGAAGAACTCAAAGAAAAACTTGCAAATGCTGAAGAACGTTTGAGAACCACTGAAAAAGAATTTAAACAATGCAAAAAAGAATATATTCCACTTCGCAGAGTGTGGGTTGCTTATGAAAAAGACGAAAAGAAGTTGAGAAGAAAAGAAGCACTTGTTGCGAAACAAAAAGTTTTGCTTTATGGCGTAAACAACTATGCTGACATTGATAAAGAAAAAGCCAACAAGTTGGCAGAAGATTTGGATCTTTTGGATGGACTTAAACTTTCAGTTAAACATTGTGAAGAAGTTATGAAGGACAATGAAGAAAGATATCCACTTCTTGAAAAAATGTATAATGTTTTGAAACTTCGCAATGATGAACTCAAAAATGACATTGCAACTTACAAAGCCGAAATCGAAAAACTTGAAGCAAATTCTGATGAAGAATAAAAAAAAGACCGCAATTATGCGGTTTTTTTGTTGCATATTTGTTTTTTGTTGAATATCGTTCAAAACTTTTTCAAACAAAGTTATGCTTTTTATTGGAAAAATCAGCCTGTGGATTTATCTTTTGCAGGGGATTTTTGTCAGAGTTTTTGAAAATTATGTCGGACAACAGATGTTGTATGCACTTGTCGTCATTTCTTGCACTTTTGCGTCCGCACTTGTTGCTTATTTTTGCGAAATGGGGATTTATGCTGTTTTGCGGAGATTTAAAACAAAAAAATGTTAAATTTTTTCGAAAAATGTTGATATTTTTTTTGTAATTCCGCGCCAAAATGATATACTCATAATATATATGGACAATTTTCATTCACTTTCAATCGAAAAAACTTTGGAAACGGTTGAGGCTACCAGTGGTGGTCTTTCTTTTCGTGAAGCAAAAAGCAGATTGGAAAAAAATGGGAAAAATGTCCTTGCTCACAAAAAAAGACAAAGCAATTTTGTCAAGTTTTTAAGTCAATTTAAGGATGTTTTGATCATCGTTCTCATCATCAGTTGCATCATCAGTGTTGTCATCGGAATTGTTGAAAAATCTGTTGACGAATTTATTGACGCTGCAATCATTTTTGTTGTGCTCATGATCAACGCCATCATTGGATATGCACAAAAACGGAATTCCGAGAAGGCAATGGAAGCACTCAAAAACATGACAAAACCATATTGCAAAGTTAACCGCAATGGAAAAATTTGCAAGATTAAAACAGAAGATTTGGTTGTGGGAGATGTTGTTATTTTGGAAGCAGGGGACATTATTCCAGCCGACCTTCGTCTTTTGGAAACGCATTCCTTGAAAATTGAAGAGAGTGCTCTCACAGGAGAGAGTGTTGCAATCGAAAAAGACTGCAACGCGATTTTGGAAGAAAATTGCATTTTGGGTGACAGAATAAACATGGCATATATGGGAAGCGTTGCCACATATGGACATGGAATTGGCATTGTTGTTGCGACCGGAATGAACACCGAAATGGGAAGAATTGCTTCTGCCTTGGCGCAAATTGACAACACCACAACTCCGCTCACAAAAAGACTTAAAGCCACAAGCATTGTCTTGACAGTGGCTGTTTTGGTTGTTTCAGTGATCATCTTCATTGTTGAAGTTGCAACTGGTGGAAATGTTTTTAGTTCGTTTTCAATGGCAATTGGGGTGGCTGTGTGTGCTGTTCCGGAAGGATTGCCTGCCTGCAACACTGTCACAATGTCAATGGGAGTGAAAAGACTCTCTGATCAGCGTGCAATTGTCAAAAACCTGCCTGCTGTGGAAACTTTGGGAAGCACAGAAGTGATTTGCTCGGACAAAACTGGAACTTTGACACTCAATCAAATGACTGTGAAAAAGGTGTTCTATTTTGATGAAACATGCGAAATTTTGAATGATGTTGAGCATGAAAACGGAATTACTTTGGCAGAAGCAGAAGAAAAAAATTCGCTTAAAAATGACCGAAATTTTGTTGAATTGTTGAGATGTATGGTGCTTTGCAATGACACAAAAACCAAGGTTGAAGACAACAAACTTGAAGCAATCGGAGACCCTACCGAAATTGCTTTGGTGCATTATGGATATAAATTTGGAATCACAAAGGAAAACTATGACGGATCTTTCCCAAGAGTCAACGAAATTCCTTTTGACAGTGACAGAAAATTGATGACAACATTAAATTCTGTTGGGGGTAAGACGATTGTATACACAAAGGGTGCTGTGGACAACATCATCGCTCGTTGCAATCGCGTTTTGGAAAATGGGAAAATTAGACGACTTACAAATGCAGATAAGGAGAAAATTATTGCAAAAAATTCCGAATTTGCTTCAAAAGCGTTAAGAAATTTGGCTTTTGCTTTCAAAACTGCAGAAAATATTTCAAAACCAACCTCTCAAAACACTGAAAATGACCTTGTTTTTCTTGGATTGGTTGGAATGATTGACCCGCCAAGAGAAGAAGTTAAGGATGCAATCAAAACTTGCAAACAAGCGGGAATTATGACAATCATGATTACCGGCGACCACAAAGATACCGCTTTCGCAATCGCAAAGGAACTGGGAATTTGCTCTGACCCGAAAAAAGTCATCACAGGAAAGGAACTTAATGAAATTTCGGATGAGAAATTTGTGCAAACTGTTCAAAACTATCAAGTCTATGCAAGAGTCAGCCCAGAACATAAAGTGAGAATTGTCAAGGCTCTCAAATCAAATGACAAAATTGTGGCAATGACAGGCGATGGGGTGAATGATGCACCAAGCATCAAGTCCGCAGATATTGGTGTTGGAATGGGCATCACTGGAACTGATGTCACAAAAGAAGCGGCGGACATGATTTTGACGGATGACAATTTTGCAACAATTGTTGGCGCGGTCAAGGAAGGAAGAAGAATATATTCCACAATCATGAAAATTTTGATGTTCCTTCTTGGAACTTCAATTGCTGAACTTATCACACTTGCAATTGTTCTTTTGGTGTTCAGAGATGACAATTTCTTCTCGCCGGCGCTTTTGCTTTACATCAATTTCGTTTCCGACACATTTGTTGGACTGGCGCTTGGTTTTGAGAAGGCAGAAAACGACATTATGAAAAAGAAACCTGTCAAAAACCGCGGAAATTTGTTTAAGGGTGAAGTGGGAGCAAATATTTTTGTTTCTGCGCTCTTTGTTTCCGCAAATTTGATTTTGCTTTATTGCTTGACAGGGCTTGTTTGGAAACTTTCTTCGGAAGCGCAAACAACAATTTGTTTCTTGTATCTTTGCTTTGTCGAACTCTTCCATTCATTTAACTTGAAAAGTCAATCTCAATCACTCTTTTCAAGCAATCCGTTTGACAACAAAGTCCTTAATTGGAGTTTCTTGGGGTCGGCAATTTTGACTGTTTTGGTTGTGCTTATTCCAATTGCTCCACTTCAAAATGTATTTGGAATTACAACAATAAATTGGTGGCAGTGGCTTCTTGCACTTGGCACAGCATTCTTGATTATTCCATATTTTGAAATATTCAAACTTATCATAAGAAAATGGCAAAAGAGGAAAGAAAATGGGAAACAAAAGTAAAATTTTTAATTTAAGTGCAATTTCAATCATTGCCTGTGACTGTTTGCAGGCGGTTGTGTGTATTTTTGTCGACTTGTTTTTGATTTCAAAAATTTTAAACAATCCGACAACAACTGTAACTGAAAACATCATCAGAATTGGTCTGTTTTATGTGATTTATTACTGCATTCTGACTGGTTGTTACGCATTTACGGGTTATGGACTGAAAAAAATCAACAAATCAATCTTTGTTACAATTGGCTCGATTCTTCTGACTGTTGTGATCATTTTGGTCAATGTTTTGCAGAAAGATTTGTTCACCTTCATGCCACTTCTTGCTGTTGTGTATGGTTTTGGTTTTGGTTTTTTCTCTGGTGGATTTAATGGATTGACAGCAGAGACAATTTCAAGCAAACATCAAGTCAGATTTTTCGCTGTGAAACGTATTATGTTTCAAGCAACTTACATAATCTTCCCAATTTCGTTGGGTGCAATTGCGGACTTAAACTTTTCTGTTGTTGCTGCAATTTTGCTTGTGATTTGTGTGGCATTGGTCGTGTTTTCATTCCTTATTCGTCCAAAACAATCCTATCATGAAACCTTCAATCTGAACGCTTTCAGAAAATATATGTGGGAAAATCGAAAACAAACAAAACCGCTTTGGTTGGTCTATATCACTTGCTTCTTCAGAGGGGCTTCATATGACTGCTTCACGACTCTCATCACAATCCTTGTTATGCGCTCGTTTGAAAGCAACACTTCCCTTGGATTGTTTCAATCAATCTTCACTGCATGTTCGCTTGTGACAATGTTTGTGTATTTGAAGTATTATCGCAAAAAACGTTCCAAACAATTCATTTTGCCGACAATCATCTTGGTGACTTGTTCAATTGTGGGAATTCTTTGTGCAACAAACAAAGTCACAATCGTCATTTTCTATGCGGTATACACAATTTTGAATGTCATCCTTATGTCAATCTATGACTCAAGAAGAGCGGGGGTTGTAAGAGTGCTTTCACTTCATTCACATATTTTGGAAAGCAACGCCCTTTCAGAATTCTTCTTGGGGGTTGGAAGAGTTTTGGGCTCGCTTTTCATCCTGCTCGCAGGTGTTTTTGACGGAATGGCAGGGGAAAACAGCACACTCTTTTTGAAAGTTGCTTTGGGACTTGTTTGTGTGATGTACGTGATGTATGGAGTTTGCATTATGTGGCTGGAAAAATCACTTATCAAGCAGGATGAAGATTTCAGAAAAGCACATATTTCCGAAGTGATTGAAAAGACGGAAGATTAAAAAAATGAATAACTGTTTTACTTTTTGCTTGATTTGTGATAAAATCTTACTTGATTTAGGAGAAAAATTATGATTTTGGATATTCAAAAAGAACAACTCGCAAACATGAAAGAAGATTTTTCTTTCATCAAGGAGTGTCTTTGACCCGGACGGACAAGAACAAAAACTTGAAATTCTGAAAAATGAACAACTTTCAGACGGCTTTTTCAACGACCCAAAACGAGTTTCAAAAGTCGGAAGGGAAGTGAAACTTTGTGAATATAAGATTGAAAAGGTCAAAAAACTTCAATCTGAAATTGAAAATTGTGAAGCAAGTGTGGAACTTTTGGAAGAAATGGACGACCAATCCATCTTTGATGAACTTTGCACAACTTTGGCTTCTTTGGAAGTTGAAATTGAAAATGCACGTCTTGAAACCTTGCTTTCAGGGAAATATGACAACTACAACGCCATCTTGACTTTGCATGCTGGTGCAGGCGGAACAGAAGCACAAGATTGGACGAATATGCTCTTTCGAATGTATTCAATGTATGCCGAAAAAAATGGCTACAAAATCAAAATTTTGGACGCACTTGACGGCGATGAAGCGGGACTTAAAAGCATTTCTTTCTTGGTGTCAGGAGAGTTTGCGTATGGATATCTCAAAGCTGAAAAGGGTGTTCACAGGCTTGTGAGAATTTCTCCTTTTGATGCAAATGCAAGACGTCACACAAGTTTTGCTTCTTTGGAAGTTATGCCGGAAATTGAAGACGCTCCAGACATCATCATTCGTCCAGAAGATTTGAAAGTGGATACATATCGAAGTTCAGGTGCGGGTGGACAGCATGTCAACAAAACTGAATCCGCAATCCGCATCACACATATTCCTTCTGGAATTATTGTGGCGTGTCAAACGGAACGCTCTCAGGTGCAAAACCGCGAAACTGCAATGAAAATGCTCTATTCCAAACTTGTTGAAAAACAAGAACTTGAAGAAATGGAAAAATTGGCTTCAATTCGCGGGGATGTCAAAAAAATTGAGTGGGGAAGCCAAATCAGGTCGTATGTTTTCTGCCCATACACAATGGTCAAAGACCACAGAACAAACTTTGAAACAAGTGATGTTCAGGCAGTTATGGATGGGGATATTCAAGGATTTATCAACGAATATCTTAAAAGGACAAGTGTGAAATCAAAGTGAATTATTTGGAAATAGCAAAAGAAAAATATGAGAACTTGAAGACAAAAAAAGATGTCCTTATTCTTGCAATTGAGTCGTCTTGTGACGAAACTTCAATCGCTCTTGTAAGAAATGGTCGCGAGGTGCTTTCAAACATTGTTTCATCTCAAATTGACATACATAAACTCTATGGCGGGGTTGTTCCTGAAATTGCGTCAAGAAATCACATCAAAAACATCACTGGTGTGCTTGATGAAGCCTTGGAAGTTGCGGGCGTTTCTCTCTCCGACATTGATGCTGTTGCGGTGACATATGGTGCAGGACTTATTGGGGCTTTGCTTGTCGGTGTCAATTTTGCAAAGACTTTGGCATATTCGCTCAAAGTTCCACTTTTGGCAATCAGTCACGTTCATGGGCATATTGGAGCAAATTATATCTCTCATCTTGACCTTGAACCACCTTTTTTGTGTTTGATGGTCAGCGGGGGACATACCGCAATAATCGAAGTGCAAGATTATTGCAAATTTAACCTTGTTGGCTCAACAGTCGATGATTCTGTTGGTGAGTGTTTTGACAAAGTGGCACGTGTGCTTGGACTTCCTTATCCAGGTGGGCCTGCAATTGATAAACTTGCAAAAGAAGGCAAAAATCAGGTGAAGTTTAATTATAAACCACCACTTGCTGGGAGTTTTAATTTTTCGTTTAGTGGACTTAAAACCGCTGTTGTGAATTATGTTCACAATCGTGAGCAAAAGGGAGAAGAATTTTGCAAGGCAGACATTGCATATTCCTTCCAAGAACTTGTCACTGACGAACTTTGCTCAAAAACTATGCACGCTTGCAAGGATTTGGGACAAACAAAACTTGTGATTGCAGGTGGAGTTGGAGCAAACTCTCGACTTCGTGAAAGATTGCAAAGTGAATGCGAAAAAAATGATGTCAAGGTGTTTATGCCAGCACTCAAATTTTG
Organism: uncultured Lachnospiraceae bacterium; assembly: GCA_964403245.1. Taxonomy (GTDB): domain Bacteria; phylum Bacillota; class Clostridia; order Christensenellales; family UBA1242; genus Caccovivens. Next base: position 6,605 of record CAYOEW010000020.1, on the reverse strand, counting down.
CACAGATAATGCTGCCATGATTGGCTCAATTGCATATTATTACATCAAAGCGGGAATTGGTCTTGCTGACTTGAAATTGACTGCAAAACCGACCGTAAGCATTTGATTGAAGGAGTTTTTATGGAACTTTTGGCGCCTGCGGGCAATTTTGAAAAATTTTTGACTGCTCTTCATTTTGGTGCTGATGCAGTCTATTTGGCTGGGGGCAGATTTGGTCTTCGTGCTTTCGCTGGAAATTTTACCGAAGAAGAAATGACAAAAGCGGTTGAAATGGCACATAAACTCGGCAAAAAGGTGTATGTGACTCTGAATATCATTGCAAAAGACAAGGATTTTGTGGGACTTAAAGAATATCTCAAATTTTTGCAGTCGATTTTTGTGGATGCCGTGATTGTTGCAGACATTGGCATGTTGCAGTTTGTTCGTGTCCATGCTCCAAACTTGGATGTTCATGTGAGCACACAGGCAAATATTCTCAATTCCTATTCTGCAAATTTGTTGGCAGAACTTGGAGCAAAAAGACTTATTCTTGCAAGAGAACTTTCGTTGGAAGAAATCAAAACAATCCGCCAAAATGTATCTCCAAAAATTGAAATTGAGGTGTTCGTTCATGGTGCAATGTGTATTGCATATTCCGGAAGATGCTTGCTTTCAAACTATCTTACTGGGCGTGACTCAAATCATGGGGAATGCGTTCAGGCGTGCCGTTGGAAATATATGGTCAGAGAAGTTTCTCGCGGGGATGAATTGGAAGTTCAAGAAGATGAAAAAGGAACTTATGTTTTCAATTCAAAAGACCTTAATATGATTGAATATTTGAATGAATTGAAGAAAATTGGGATTGACTCTCTCAAAATTGAAGGCAGAATGAAATCGCCATACTATGTTGCAACAGTTGTGAATGCATATCGCCGTGCAATTGATATGTTGCCGAAAAAACCGACAAAAGAACTTGTTCAAGAACTTCTTAAAGCAAGCCACAGACATTACACAACAGGTTTCTATTTTGGTGATGACAACAAAGAATATCTTGAAAATTCAATGCCTGTGCAAAACAGTGAGTTTGTTGCTGTCGTTTCTGATGACGCGAAGGGCGGTTTTGTTGAAGTTGAGATGAGAAACAAGTTTTCGGTTGGCGAAAAACTTGAAATTTTGAGTCCTGATAAAAAATCTTTCAACAAATCGTTTGTTGTTAAGAAAATCATCAATCCTGACGGTGTCGAAATTGATGCTGTGAAAAATGTTCAGCAAAAAGTCAAAATCCCTTGCAAATACGCTTTGAAAAAGGGTGATATTTTGCGTAGATAATCGATTTTTCAGGCGAATTTGAAAATAGTTAAAATTTTTTAAGTTTGTTTGACATAATCTTTTTTGTGTGATATTATATGTGAAAAGGAAGAGAAAATGGCTCGAATGAACATCAACAACATTGAAAATGTTGAGGGAAAATATCATCTTATGTTTTACGAAGGAAAAAACATTGTTGAAAACGCAAAAAATGACTTGCGTTTCGCTTGGTTTTCTTTTCTTTTGTTTGCGTGTTTGGTCTTGATTTTCATCATAATTTCAGGTTTCAATTTGTTTTATATCGGATTTGTGCTTGTTTTCTTGATTTTCTTCGTTACAATGCTCATTTATCTTTCCCGAACAAAACGCAAGGCTGTCAAACAGTGCATATATGCTGTTCAAAACTCACAGACAAGTGACATTGTTGCAAAACAAGTTGACAGGCGTGGTGCAAGTCGTGCAATCATCAAATCAATGTCCAGCACGCTTGACAGATATGACGCAAGGGAAAAATTTCCGAAATTCAGGCAAAAAATCAAAAGAAAACGCAAACATGACCATATTGTCAGCGCAATTATGCAGTTTGAAGAAGAAGATAAGAAGAAAGGGGCAAGTTAAGTCCCTTTTTTGCTTGTTTTTTTGTGAATTATTTGCTACAATATATAACGAATTTGTTGTGATATGTTCATGACAAAAAATTGGAGAAAAATTTTATGATTACTGATTCTGAATTGAAACAAAAATGGTTTAAATTTTTTGAAAGCCACGGTTTTAAACGTATTCCGTCCGCTTCAATCATTCCTGAAAATGACCCAACGGTGCTTTTCACAACTGCTGGAATGCATCCGCTTGTTCCATATCTCTTGGGAGCAAAACATCCTGCAGGTGACAAAATTTGTGACATCCAAAGATGCTTGCGCACAAATGACATTGACAGTGTTGGTGACCAAAGTCACTTGACAAGTTTTGAGATGCTTGGAAACTGGTTTTTGGGTGAATGTGACAAGGAAAAAATGATCAGATATTCATATGAGTTCATCACAAGTCCAGAATATCTTGGAATTGACAAATCTCGCATTGCTGTTTCTGTTTTTGCAGGGGATGAAACCGCACCAAAAGATGAACTTGCTTACAAAACTTGGAAAGATTGCGGAATTGAAGAAGTCTTCTTCCTTCCAAAAGAAAACAACTGGTGGGCACTTGGCGGTGGAGTTGGACCTTGTGGACCTGACACTGAAATGTTTTATGACACCGGAAAACCAAAATGCTGTGAAAGTTGTTCGCCTGCTTGCGATTGCGGAAAATATCTTGAATTTTGGAACGACGTTTTCATGCAATATAAAGTTGAGAAAGAAGGAGAGAAGGCAAAACTTTTGCTTCGTCCAAACATTGACACAGGAATGGGGCTTGAAAGAACTGTTGTTGTGTTGAATGGGCTTAAAAGTGTGTATGATGCTGGAATTTTCAAAACGGTCATTGACTTCATTGGAACAAAGGCAAAAGTTCCATACCTTGAAAATGAAAATTCCCAACGTTCATACAGAGTCATCACCGACCATCTTCGCTCGTCAATGTTTGTTTTGGGGGATGCACGTGGTGTGACACCTTCAAACGTTGGACAGGGTTACATTTTGAGAAGATTCATTCGTCGTGCTGTGAATTGCGCAAGAAACATTGGCTTTGACACGAAATATTTTGCTGACATCATTGACCTTTATGTTGACAAACATGGCGAAGACTATGAAGACATCAGAAACAATCGTCAGTTCATCAAAGACGAACTTGCAAAAGAAGTTGAAAAATTCTCAAAAGCACTTGAAGAAGGGCATAAAGAATTTGAAAAGGTGATTGCTGGCATTGAAAAACACAAACTTTTCGCTTCACAAAAGGGAGAAGTTGTTCCAAATATCATTTCCGGAAAGGCTGTGTTCAGACTTTATGACACATTCGGCTTCCCATTTGAACTTACAAAAGAACTTGCATCAGAAAGAGGTTTTGATGTTGATGAAGAAGGCTTCAAAACTGCTTTTGCTGAACATCAAGAAAAGAGCAGAACTGCAAGTGCTGGGGTGTTTAAGGGTGGTCTTGCTGACAGCAGTTATGAGAGCGCAAAATTGCATACGGCAACGCATCTCATCATGGCTGGACTTCGCAAAATGTTTGGACCACAGGTTATGCAAAAAGGGTCGAATATCACACCTGAAAGATTGAGAATTGACTTCAATCTTGACCACAAAATGCTTCCAGAAGAAATTGCAACTTTGGAAAAATTTGTGAATGATTGCATTGCTGATCAACTTGACGTTTCTTGCAGTGAAATGAGCGTTTTGGAAGCAAAGAACAGCGGAGCGGTTGGTGTGTTTGACAGTAAATATGGTGATGTTGTCAAGGTTTATTCAATTGGGACGGTTTCAAAAGAAATTTGTGGCGGACCACATGCCAAAAACACTCGTGACCTTCATCATCTGAAAATTGTCAAAGAAGAGAGTTCTTCAAGTGGAATAAGAAGAATTAAGGCGATTTTGGACTAGGCTTTTGTCCCGTTGACAAAATGCAATATGTATGATAAAATATATTTATATTAAAAAGGAGGTTTTATGGCACAGGGTGGAATTAGAAAAGGATTTTTCTTCTATTTCGGACTTTTTGTTCTGCTTCTTGTTACAATCTTTTTGATTTGTTTGGTCATCATGATTTTTAATCCCGGCTCAACAATTCTGTGGATGCAATATTTCACTGCAAACAACCAATATTACATCGAAAAAACGAGTGATAATCGGGTGATTGATTACAGTCAAGTTTCAACAATCAACATTGAGTGTGACTATGCGCAAGTTTCTGTTTACAAAAACAAGGAATACAGCAAAACTGGTGTTTACATCATAAACAAAGCAAAGGGTTTTACAATCGCTTCAACTGCTGTTCCGTTTGGATATGAGACAATGTTGAGCGGAACAACTTTGAATATTGAATTGAACGAACCAAATGGATTTTTGTATTTTTCAAAAGACATTGAAATCGTCATCTTTGCACCAGAAAACGGAACTGATAATCTTGCAAACACAAAATTGAACATCGTCACAAATGATGGAGATGTCAGCTTGGGTATGGGTGCAGACAGATCAGAAGAATTCACACTTAAAGGGCTGGATGTTAAGGCAAAAGGAAAGTCAAACATCATATTTGGAGACGAATTTGTAACTTCAGGTTTGGAAACACTTTCTGTTTCAACTGAAAGTGGAAAAATTTATTCTTTGCGTGAGATTACTTATGAATCAAACAAAACAGCAAAGGGAATTCAAGCAAATTGTGATGCTTCTTTCGAAATTATGAATGGAAACATCAACTTTGGAGCAATCAATCTTGGCAGTCACACTTTGTCAATCACAAGCAAAAAAGGTGATGTTGCAATTGATTGGGCAAATGCAAATGTCATGGTTAAATGCGTTCAAGGAAACTATAAATTTGGAAAAATCAATGGAGATTTGAACTATCAAAATTCGGAAGATATCATCATTTCTCCAAATATTATGGCAGACTATATTTCTGGCAATTTCTCACTTACAACAAATGCAAATGTTGACTCTGACCCAGACATCAATATCAAGGAAATTCAAGGAAAAATCACTTTGTTTGCAAAAAAAGGCCGCCTTCAAGCATCAAAAATTCATGGCGCAATGGAAGTTGTCAGCGAAAGCGAATTGGTTCTTGATGTTGTTGTTGCAGATGGAAATTCAAACTTGATTTCAATCGACAATGAAGCAGGCGACATCAAACTTGGTTTCTTGGGCTCTGTTGGAACGGTGTCAATCAAATCAAACAGGGCTGACACATCTTTCAACATCACAAGTGTTGCAAAGTTTGTTTCAACTTGTTATGTGAATGACCCAACTAACTCTGACTCATACATCGATGACTCGAAAATTTCTGTAAGTCATGGGCTTAATCAGGGCGTGTCAAAAAATCCGCTTGCTGTTGATGGAACAAGTGCGTATAATGGCACAATCACAGTTAAAACAAATGCAAAAGTTTCATATAACTTGGTGCAAGTTTCAGGACTTTCGGCATAAGAAATTCAAAATAAACAAAATCAGCAGAAATGCTGATTTTTTGTTTGTGAAAATTGGTGGATTGTTATATAATTGAAAAAGATAAGGAGAAAAATATGTGGATTTACATCTTGTTGGCGATTTCAATTGCGGTTGGAATTTCTGGAATTATTGTCAGCCTTTTGACTCGTCACGAAAGCAAAATTTCAAAGCAGGACAAGAGTGATATTGTTGAGAGCTTCAACAGTAATATTGAGTTCATCAGCAAAAGTTTAAGCGAAAATCAGAGAATTTCGACTGATGCACTCTTGCAAAGTCTTAAAACATTTCAGGATAATCTTGCAAACAATCATTCATCACTCGAAAAGAGAGTTATGGAACTTATTAAACAGTTGGATGAGCGTATGCAAAATATCAGCAAAATGCAGGAAGAAAAACTTGATTCAATCAGACTTTCCACTGAAAAACAACTCAAAAATTTGCAAGAAGACAACAATCGTCAACTTGACAAAATGCGTGAAACCGTGGACGAAAAACTTGCAAAAACAATCAATGACCGCTTTGACCAAAGTTTCAAACTCCTTTCAAGTCAACTTGACAGTGTGTATAAGTCTTTGGGCGAGATGCAGAATATTGCGACAGATGTTGGGAGTCTTACAAAAATGCTTTCAAATGTCAAAACAACAGGAATTTTTGGTGAAATTCAGTTGGGAGCAATTCTTGACCAAATCCTTACAAAAGACCAATATGAAACCAATTTTGTGACTTCTGACAGCAACGACCCTGTTGAATATGCCATCAAATTGCCGGGACAAGCGGAAGGCGAATTTGTGTATATGCCGATTGACTCAAAATTTCCTTACACTGTTTATGGCGACTTGCAAAATGCATATGAAAACAACGATTTTGAGGCGGTTAAGCAGAAAAAAGACCACCTGAAAGCGACAATAAAGTCAATGGCAAAGGATATTTCTACAAAATATATTTATCCACCAAAAACAACCAATTTTGCCGTGATGTTCTTGCCGGTTGAAGGACTTTACGCTGAAATTGCAAAAATGGGGTTGATTGAACAACTTCAAAAGGATTACAGCGTCACAATCGCAGGTCCGACAACCATGAGCGCTTTGCTTAACAGTTTGCAAATGGGATTCCGAACGCTTGCAATTCAGAAAAAATCAGGCGAAGTATGGAAAATCCTGGGGGCTGTCCGCACTGAATTTGACAGATTTTCTCCTATTGTTGAAAAAATTAAGAAGCAATTTGACA